>NZ_JBGCCS010000009.1:0-228138 GCF_041262645.1 Streptacidiphilus sp. EB129 | reverse complement strand
AAGATCTACCCCGACCCGCACACCCCCGACGAACTACCGCCCACCGCATAACCGTTGGCATGCGACCGTTACACCACTCCAAGGGACATGACCCCCCATCGCTCTCGCACCGTCAGCTTCGGAGAACCGCCCGGCAGTTGCCGTCGTCAGGCGGTCGCGTGACGTGGGCGCAACGCTGCGCGGGTCCGACCACCACGATCCCAGCCGGCACCGTCCGACGGTGCCCGGTGAGGGTCACTCGTCCGGGCCCGCGGCTGCACTGTCCGTGGGAGTGGAACCGGGCTGCGCAGTCGGCCACTTGAGTTCGATCTCCAGCTCGATCTGCCCGTCACCCACCTCGACCTCGAGTTCGGTGTGGAGTTCGTCGGGGATCCGCAGGCTCAGTCTCCCCGGGCCGAAGTCCAGTTCGGCGTTTCCGCCGTGCCTCAGCGCAGCCGCGAGGGCGGAGAGCTGGTCAGCGGCCTCAAGGCGGGTCAGCGAATCCTTCTGTTCGAACTTGATGTCCTTCACGGATACCTCCTACCGGGCAGTGAAGAGCAACTCGATCCCATTGTGACGCCGCGCATCGGATCAGGCATTCCGCGCGTGCGTCGCCCATCGGCTCGCGACAGCCGATACGACGGCTGCGCAGGCGATTCCGACCACTGCCCCGGCGGCCACGTCGCCCGGGTAGTGGACTCCGGTGTGCACCCGGGAGTACCCCACCGCAAGGGCCAGCGCGCCGAGCGGCATGGCCGCCGCAGGCAGCACCGACCCCACTGCGAGGGCGAAGGCGAACGCGGAGGCGGTGTGCCCGGATGGGAAGGAGGCGGAGTCCGGCATCGGGACGTGACGTTCCGGGTTCGTCTCCGCAGCCCGGACCGGGCGTGGGCGCCGGACCAGGTGCTTGCCCACCAGATTGGCCACGGCCGAGGCCGTGGCCACGGCAGCGACACCGTGCAGCGCCGCGCGCCGCGCCCGCCCGCGACGCAGCGTCATGAGACCGGCCAACGTGAGGGAGATCTTGGAGTGGTCGGCCGCAGCGGAAATGAGCCGCAGACCTCGGTCGAGTGCGGGTGTCTCCGTGCCGGCCACCGCGAGGTAGAGGGCATGGTCGACGGCGGTGAGGTCGCGCAGTACGTCATGGGTGCTGTACATCGGCCCGGTCCATTTCGGTTGACGCCGACGGCAGTCGGCCGAAGGCGAGTGCGATGATCTCCCGCCAGTCCAGACGTGCAGCCGCCGTTGCGCCGGGTCGGTGCCTGGGTACCAGGACGCGCAACGCGCCCGGGCGGATGCTGCAGGTGACGGGGGTGGGCAGGACGAGCGCCTCGCCGTCGACGGCGACGGGGATGCTCTTCGCCTCGGAATCGACGTTGACCCAGGGAGTCGTCAGGACGAACAGTCCGGACGCCTGGGAGCCGCGGAGCGCGACCTCAGCCGCCTGAGCGGCATTGTTCACGCGGATTCCGACGACACCGAGGGTTCCGAGATCGAGCCTGGGTCTACGGCCACCCGCGGCCATCGGCTGGGGGGTCGCATAGGGGTTGTTGCTCACCAGGAGCGCCTGCTGGGACTCCAGCCGGGCGCCCTCCGCCAGCGCGTCGAGCGGGGGGTTGGAGTACCCGAGCAGGAGTCCGGGCAGCGTGTCCAGGGCGGAGCCCGCCTTGGCGTCGCGGTACTCCGGGCGCTGCACGATCTGCGCGTAGACCCCGAAGGAGACCGTGTTGACGAACGCCTGGCCGCCCACGACGCCCAGGTCGACCCGCAGTTCCTCACCGTCGGTCAGTGCCTCCAGGCAGCGGCCGGGGTCCTCGCGATCAAGGCCCAGGTCCATGGCGAAGTGGTTACGGGTGCCTGCGGAAATCACCAGGAACGGCAGACCGTGGTCGGCCGCCACCCCGGCCACCAGGGCCTGGGTGCCGTCTCCGCCGGCCACCCCGAGGAGGTCCGCGCCTTCGGCCACCGCCCGACGGGCGATCTGCGCGACGTCCGTCTGGACGGACGTGTCCAGCAGCACCACCTTGGCGCCGAGCGCCTCGGCCTTCTCGACCAGTCCGAACCGGCCGACCTTGCCGCCGCCGGACTTCGGGTTCATGATCAGCACCGGGCGCTCGGGCAGGACGCACGCGACCGCCCCCATGCCGTTGGGCCGCCGCACACGACCCAACGCCGACCGCGCGCACGCCGCCGCGCCCGCCAGGAGCACGAGCGCCGCCAGCGCGGTCGGCCACAGACCCACCCAGGCGTAGGCGACCAGTACGGCCACAGGCGCGCCCACCATGAGCGCCGCACCCACCACCCGGACCGCGCCGTGATGCGCCAGCACCCACCACGTCCCAGCCCCCGCGAGCGCCAGCCCCGCCAACCCGACGCCGAGGATCAGCAGACCAGCCGGCCCGCTCGCGGCCGACAGCACCGCCACCGCACCCACCAGACACGCCAACGCCAGCTGGGCCAGCAGGCGAGCATGCGCCGGTGCCCGGCGATCGGTCGCCGCCATCATCCGTCCACGTCGTGCGTCCACACCGCGATCACCGCAATCAAGCAACCGTCGAGACCCGGGTGTCCGGCCTCTCCCACGCAGCAGACCCGAGACACCGCCCCCGCACGACCGGAGAGGCCCACTCGGGTGGCGGACTGTGTCGGACGGGTGAACCCGTGGCCTTCCAGCGTGGCACGTGGCCTCGTCGCCTGCCGGTCGCCGACGACCGTGGGAATCTTCTGCCTGACCTCGAACCCGACCCGAAGGCGGCGCCGGTGATGGAAGCAGGCCCGCCACGACGAGCGAGCGGCGCCTCCCGGCGGGTACTCCTGCCGCTGGCCCTGTCCCAGTTCATCTGCAGCTTCGCCGGCTCGAACATGAACGTCATGATCACCGACATCAGCACCGACCTGGACACGACCGTGAAAGGCGTCCAGGTGGCCATCACGCTCTTCCTCCTGGTCATGGCCGCGCTGATGATTCCCGGCGGCAAACTGACCGACCGGTGGGGCAGAAAGCGCTGCTTCGTGATCGGCCTCACCGTCTACGGGACGGGTGCCGTGGTGAGCGCGCTCTCCCCGGGCCTGGGCGTCCTGATCCTCGGCAACTCAATTCTCGAGGGCGCCGGCACGGCGCTGCTGATCCCGCCGGTGTACATCCTCACCACGCTGCTGTTCCCGGAGGTGGCCTCCCGCGCCCGCGCCTTCGGCGTGGTGATGGCGATGGGCGGCATCGGCGCCGCCGCCGGACCTCTGCTCGGCGGACTGATCACCGCGGCGATCAGCTGGAGGGCGGCCTTCGTGTTCCAGGCGCTGGTCATCGCCGTGATCATCGTGCTGAGCCGCCAGGTCGAGGACCCGCTGCCGCCGGACCCGACCCGGTCCTTCGACATCGGCGGCGCCATCCTGTCCGCAGCCGGCCTGGTCCTCATCGTGATGGGAATCCTGGCGGCCGACGACAACCTGTGGCTGATGCTCGGGCTGCTCCTGATGGGTTTCCTGGTCCTCGCCTGGTTCTTCCGGAGTGTTCGCGCCAAGGAGCGGGCGGGCGTCGAACCGCTGCTGCCCACGTCCTTGTTCCACAACCAGACCTCCAACCTGGGCCTCGTCACGCAGAACACCCAGTGGCTGGTGCTCATGGGCGTCTCGTTCACGGTGGCGGCCTACCTGCAGACCGTGCGCGGCTACGACGCGATCCAGACCGGCGTGATCTTCACCGCCGCCACTCTCGGCATCCTCGCTTCCTCCCTGGCCGCCGAGCGGCTTACGAAGCGGCACTCGCCGCGGGCCCTCGTCATGTCCGGCTTCGTGGTCACGATCTGCGGCATCGGCGTCCTGCTCGCCCTGGTGAGCGGTTCGCCCAGCGCCTGGCGGTTCGCCCCCGGCCTGCTGCTGATCGGGCTCGGACTGGGCGTCATGCTCACGCCCTCGGTCACCATCGTGCAGTCGAGTTTTCCGGAGGCTCAGCAGGGAGAGATCTCCGGCCTGTCCCGCAGCGTCTCCAACCTCGGATCCTCACTCGGCACAGCGATCGCCGGCACCATCCTGGTCGCCGGTCTGGACCGGGGCGCCTACGCGGCCGCCATGGTCGCCCTGGCCTTCGTCGGCCTCGTCGGTCTCGGTGCGGCCGCGGGTCTGCCGCGCGGGCCCGTCCCGATCGCTCCGCCCGCCGGAGCGCGCGAACCGGGCTGAGCGGTCCGCGCCGACCGGGCTGACGCTGACCCGGCCGACCGTGCGGCGGTCCCGGCACGGCAACGGCCCGCGCCGCCCAGGCGGGGCACCCCCGGTCGTGCGCACAGGATCACCCCTGTCGGGTGATGTGGTGCCACGCGACGCCGCCGAGAAGGTCGTGCAGCTCGTGCCTCGGTCCCGGAAGCCCCTCACGGTGGTCAAGGACGCCTAAACAGGCAAGGGACTGAAAGCTCGGAAAGGGCCTCCGATGCAGGTCAGAGGCCCTTTCGAGGGCGAAGCCCCAGCTGGGGGCGGACGAGTCGGCCTGTACGCCGGGTTTTGTCTCGCGGGGGCCTTGCGGCCCGCGCGGAGGCGGTCATCCATCTACGACTGCCGTTGCCGACAGCCTCTAGCGGCCTACCCGCAGGCTCGGGCGGGCAGCCCTCGAACGCCTGCGCAGAGCACCGTGGCGCTCCATTTTGACCTTGCTCCAGGTGGGGTTTACCTAGCCGTCCAGGTCACCCTGGTCGCTGGTGGTCTCTTACACCACCGTTTCACCCTTACCGGCGACCGAGGCCGCCGGCGGTCTGTTCTCTGTGGCACTGTCCCGCGGGTCACCCCGGGTGGGCGTTGCCCACCACCCTGCCCTGTGGAGCCCGGACGTTCCTCGGCGCACCCCGTGAAGGGTGCAACGCGACCGCCCGGCCGGCTCGTCCGCCGTGTGGACCATGGTAGCCGTTCGAGCGGTGTCCCCCCGCCCGGCCTGGGGCGGGGGGACGGCCGGGTCAGCGGGTGAGCCTGCGCAGCGGGCCGGAGAGGGTGAGGGAGGTGACCAGGGCCAGGGCTGCGGCGACGGCGGTGAGGGCGAAGGCCGCGGTGCAGCCGTGGGTGGCGGCGAGCTGGCCGGCGGCGAGGGCGCCGATGCCCTGGCCGATGATCAGGCCGCTGGCCAGCAGGGTCATCGCCTCACCCATGCGGTCCACCGGCGCAGCACGTTCGGCCAGGCCGAAGATGCTGATCAGGTTGGGGGCCACGGCCAGGCCCATGCCCGCGAGGGTGAGGGTGGCCGGGAGCGCACTGGTGACCGCGAGCAGCGGGAGGACCAGGACGGACTGGGCGAGGAGGGCGAGTCGCAGGCGCAGGGTGAGACTGGTGCCGCCGAAGAGGGCGCCGGTGAGGATACCGGAGACGGCGCTGGTGGCCCCCAGCACCGACCAGACCAGGCCGGCGACGCCGGAGTCGCCTGCGGCGAGGGCGTTGACCCCCGCATTGGCGGAGCCGAAGAAGAGGCCCTGAAGGACTGTCAGCGTGATCAGGACGCAGAGCGCCGGGCTCAGCAGGCGAGGGCCGCCGGCGGCGGACCGGCGGAGGGTGAGCGCGGGCGCGGTGGCGCGCGTGGGGGTCGGGGCGCTGGGGTGGAGCGCGAAGAGCACGCCGAAGACCGCGATCAGCACGGCGGAGAGGACCAGCCCGCCGGCCGGGTCGACGGCGAAGGCCAGGATCCCGGCCAGGGCCGGTCCGGCGACGAAGCTGACCTCGTCCAGGACCGCGTCCAGCGAGAGTGCGCGGCCGACCAGCTCCCGGCCGTGCGGGTGGCCGTCGGCGAGGGCGACCCAGCGGCTGCGGGTGAGCGGGCCGACCTGCGGGACCGTGCATCCGGCCAGGGCCGCGCAGACGGCCTGCGCGGCGAGGGGCTGACGGGCCAGGGCGGTGACGACCAGGGCGGCCAGCAGCGCGGCGTTGACGACGGCGGCGACGAGGACCACCCGCCGCTGGCCCCTGCGGTCGGCGATCCGTCCGATCAGCGGCCCGCCGACGGCCTGGCCCGCCCACAGTGCGCCCGCGACGATCCCGGCTGCGCCGATGCCGCTGCGGGTGGTGACCAGGAGCAGCGTGCCGGTGGGACAGACGGCTGCGGGCAGCCGGGCCAGGAAGGAGACCACGGGCAGGCGGAGGCCGGCGAGGTCCAGCACCCCGCGCAGACCGTCACGGGGCGGCGGCTGACTCGCGTCGGGTGCGGTCCCATGACCGGGGGCGGGTGCGGTCCCATGACCGGGGGCGGGTGCGGGAGTTGTGGCCGGACGGTCCGTCAGGGCGACGGGGCGGTCCGGGGCTGCGGCAGTACCGGCGGGGGTGCGGGCGGGCGGGAGAGGGATGGGGTCGGGCGGGACGGCGGGCACGGGCACTCCAATCCGCGCGTCGACCCGCCCGTTTCTCCGACGCGTGCTGAGTGCCCGTTAGGTGCCAATCTAGCCGAGCTGGACCACGGAGGGATCGGAGGATCCTACAAACGATCCGCACCCGAGGGCTCGCTCAGGCGGGTGCGAAGCGGACCGTGCGCCCGGCCGGGTCGACGGAGTCGAGGCGGACCCGGATGCGGGCACCGAGCGGGAGCGGGGCCGCGTCGGGGCGGTGGTCCGTGAGGCGGGCGCGGACGGCCGGCTCGCCGAGCTGGACCGTGCCGGTGAGCGGCTTGCGCTCGTCGACATCGACGACCACGCCCTCGAAGAACTCACCCTCGTGGCCGGAGAGCAGTTCCGCCTCGACCAGGTCCACACTCGCGCGCTCGACCTCGTGGGCGCGGCGGTCGCCGGTCTCCATCAGCTTCGGGATCTCCGGCAGCGCCTCGCGGACCCAGCCCGGGACCGGGTCACCGGCCGCGACCGCGACGCACACCTCCCCCGCGAACCGGTCGGCGAGGCGACGCAGCGGCGCGGTGCAGTGCGTGTACGGGGCGGCGACGGCCGCGTGGCCGGGGTCGGTGGGCGCCAGACCGTCGAAGGCGGTGTAGCCGGCGCCGCGCAGCAGGCCGGTGCACTCGTTGAGGAAGGCGGCGTGCGCGGGCAGCGCCGGGTCGAGCGAGCGGATCAGCTGGGCGTACGGGAGCTCCGGCGGCCAGTCGACGCCGAGCGCGCGGGCGACCAGGTGCAGCCGGTGGTACGCCGACTCCGGGGCGCTGGGCAGGGTGCGGAGCAGCCCGACTCCGGCGTCCAGCATCAGCTCGGCCGCTGCCATGCCGGTGAGCAGCGAGATCTGGGCGTTCCAGCCGTCGGCGGGCCGTGGCGCACGGTAGGCGAGGGCGTACCCGCCGTCGTCCTCCTCGATCTCCTGTTCCGGGATGGGGAGGCTGATCCCGCCCCGGTCGCGCTCGCGCTCCTCGCGCAGCGGGCCGATGACGCCGAGCAGGGCGAGGGACTCGTCGGCGGTACCGGAGTCGATGGCGCGTTGGACGCCGGCGTAGTCGAGTTTGCGGCGGCTGCGGACCATGGCACGGCGGACGTCGGTGGTGAGCAGGACGCCGTCGGCGTCGAGGTCGAGCTGCCAGAGCAGCGCGGGTGCGTCCTGGTCGGGGAGGAGGCTCGCGGCTCCCTCGGAGAGCTGCGGCGGGTGGAGCGGGATGCGGACGTCGGGGAAGTAGAGGGTCTCGACCCGGCGCCGGGCCTCGATGTCCATGGCCCCGCCCGGACGGACGAAGGCGCCCACGTCGGCGATGGCGTAGTGGACGCGGTAGCCGTTGCCGCGCCGCTCCAGGTGCATGGCCTGGTCGAGGTCGCGGGAGTCGGGCGGGTCGAGGGTGAACAGGGGCAGGTCGGTCGCGTCGGTGGTCGGCAGCCGGGGGTCGCGGGCGGCGCGTTCGGCCTCGTCGAGGACGTCCTGCGGCCAGCTCTCGTGGATCTCCATACGGGCGCGCAGCTCGCTGAGCTCGCTGTTGATCCGGGCGGTCCCGGCGGTCCGTACCCTCAGCTTGCGACGCGGCATGAGAGCCAGCCTAGGGCAGGGGCTGCGGGGACGGGGAACGTCCCCTGGCGGCCCACCCGGAGGGGCCGCGCCCCTCGGCCCTCGGCGGGCCCGAAGGCGGGCCCGAAGGCGGTACAGCCGGGCGGGGTGGGCGAGGCCGGGGCCGGGAACGCCCCTCAACGTTTCCGGCCCCGCCTCAGTCTTCGGTGGTGCGGTCGGCCCGGCTGGGCACCGGCTCTGTGCTCGGGTCAGTTCTGGGTGAAGCCGGTGAAGTCGGCCTCGCCGGAGGTGCCCGCGCTGTGGGAGCTGGTGAAGACGCCGACGTCCTGGGTGGCGGTCACGCCCGGGAGGGTCGCGGTGCCGACCAGGGTCCAGGTGCTGTCGTCGGTGGAGTAGTAGCCGGTGTAGGTCGAGCCGGAGCGGACCAGCTTGAGCCAGCTCGGGTAGGCGGCGGTGCCGGAACCCTGGTTGCTGGGGGCACTGTTGCTGTCCAGCTGGCCGTTGCCGGTGCTGTCCCACTGCAGTACGTAGCCCTTGCCGGGCGCCTCGGCGAGAATCGCGTAGCCGGTGGAGGCGGCGGGCTTGGTGATGTCGTCCCGGACCATGATCCCGGCCTTGGCCCAGTCACTGGTGGCGGCCTGCGCCGTGATCTTGACGACCGTGGTGGAGCCGTCGTGCTCGGCGCCCTGCTGGTAGAGGGTGCTGTACTGGTCGGTGCTGCCCCAGAGGTCGTCCCCGGCGCCGCTGATGCCGAGGTTGGCGCCCTGCTGCCCGAACAGCGCGGTGGTGTCGGTGAAGCTCTGCCACGGTGCCTGTACCGGCGAGGCCATGACCACGGAGTCGTCGGTACTGATCCGCTCGGTGCCGCCGCTCCAGCCGACCACCGCCTCGGCGGCCACGTCGTAGCTCGCGATCGGCGCGGGCAGCGTGGCCGGCGGGGTGACCTTGAACGCGGCCAGCGCCTCGTGACCGACCGGGACCCGCCCGAAGGTGGTACCGCTCAGCGGCTTAACGCTCCAGCCCGTGGGCACGTGGAGTTCCAGCTTCACGCTCTTCGTCGCGGCGGTTCCGTTGTTGACGAAGGTCTCGGTCACCGTGGTGGACTGGCCCGCGGTCTGCGCCGGAACGTCGGCGGCCAGGCTGACCTGCGGCGGGAACTGCCCGGTCCGGCTGCTGCCGGCGACCCGGTACATCACCGTGCCGTGAGCGGGCACGTTCGCGCTGATGACGCCCTTGGTCTCGGTGCTGCTGTGGGCCCAGAGGTCGCGCAGGGTGTAGGCCCTGGCGCTGCCCAGACCGACCGCGGCGGCCGTGGTGGAGATGGTGGCCGGGGCGGCGTTCTCGTTGAAGAGGGTGACCGCGACGCTGCCGTCGGCCAGCGGCTTGGCCAGGACGTCCAGGCCGTTGGCGGCGGACACCTCGGTCGCCTGCTTGCCCAGCGGATCCTGGTCGACCGCGACGACCTCCTTGTTGGCATAGATCGCCAGGGTCGCCGGCGTCGCCGTCCGCAGGTCGGTGCCGGAGATCAGCGGGGCGGCCATCTCCGACCACAGCGAGAACTCGGTACGGTCCTCGGTCGGGGTCATCCCGTTGCCGACCTCCAGCATGTCCGGGTCGTTCCACGCCCCCGGCTTGGCCCCGGCGGCGAGGACCACGTTCTGGTGGAAGTTCGACAGCATCGAACCGTAGGACGCGTTGATGTCCCCGGTGGTCCGCCACAGGTTGCCGACCGACCCGCCCCAGCCCGCCACGTTCTCCTCGCCCCAGCTGCAGAGGCTGTAGACGATGGGGCGGCCGGTCTTTGCCAGCGCGTCGCCCATGGCCTTGTAGCGGGTCTCGGCGGGGATGCCCTGGTTGTTGCAGTTGTCGTACTTGAGGTAGTCGACGCCCCAGGCGGCGAAGGAGTCGGCGTCCTGCTGCTCGTGCCCGAGGCTGCCCGGGTAGCCGGCGCAGGTGTAGGTGCCGGCCGTCTCGTAGATGCCGAGCTTGAGGCCCTTGGCGTGGACGTAGTCGGCGACGCCCTTGATGCCGTCGGGGAACTTCGTCGGATCGGGCACGAGGTTGCCGTTGGCGTCGCGGCTGTGGGTGAGCCAGCAGTCGTCGATATTAACGTACTGGTAGCCGGCGGCCTTGAGGCCGCTGCTGACGATCGTGTCGGCGGTCTGCTCGACCAGCTGCTCGCTGACGTTGCAGCCGAAGGCGTTCCAGTCGTTCCAGCCCATCGGGGGTGTGAGGGCCAGTCCGTTGTCCAGCGCGGCGGCCGGGGTGGCGGTCAGGGGCACGGCGACGAAGGTCGCCGTGGTGAGTGCGGCCGCGACGAGTGCGGCCCACGTTGTGCGCATGCCTGCTTCTCCTGGGTCCGGGGGTGGTACGGACGGGTGGACCAGCGGTGCTGTTGCCTGCGTAGGGCGTGGCCAAGCGAACCAAAACCAACAGCACTCGTCAATACCAAACACATAACCCCAGCATCGACAGTGCCGTGTGACGTACTACCTGGCTGGTCAGGCGCGGGCTCTAGGGTGGGGGGCCTGTCCCAGGCGGGGACCCCGTCCCCGCAGTCGAGTCGAGGAGTCGCGCTGTGCTGGTGCTGTTGCCGCCGTCCGAGGGAAAGGCCACGTCGGGCTCCGGCGCGCCCGTCGCCCTGGACGCGTTGTCGCTGCCGGAACTGGGCCCCGCCCGGGAGCGGGTGCTGGCCGCGCTGGTGGAGCTGAGCAGCGGCGACGCCGACCGGGCGGCGGAGGTACTCGGGCTGAGCCCCGGCCTGCGCGGTGAGCTGGCCCGCAACACCGTGCTCCGCGAGGCGGGCGCGCTGCCGGCCGGCGAGCTCTACACCGGCGTGCTCTACGACGCGCTGGAGCTGTCGACGCTGAGCCCGGAGGCCTACCGGCGCGCGGAGCGGATGCTGCTGGTCTTCTCCGGGCTCTGGGGCGCGGTCCGGATCAGCGACCGGATCCCCCCGTACCGCTGCTCGGGCGGGGTGAAGCTGCCGCCGCTGGGCGCACTCGGCGGGTACTGGCGCACCGCGATGGCCCAGGTGATGCCGGCCGTCGCCGGGACCGGGCTGGTGCTGGACCTGCGCTCCTCCGCCTACGCCGCGCTGTGGAAGCCGAGCGGCGATGTGGCCGGGCGCACCGCGACGGTCCGGGTGCTGCACGAGCGGGAGGTGGGCGGCGTGGTCAAGCGGACCGTGGTGAGCCACTTCAACAAGGCGACGAAGGGACGGCTGGTCCGCGACCTGCTGGAGTCCGGCATGGAGCCCGCGTCCCCGGCGGAACTCGCGGTGGCACTGCGGGACCTGAAGCACACCGTCGAGACGACCGCCCCCGCGGCCGGAAAGCCGTGGGGGCTGGACGTCGTCGTCAGCGAGCTCTAGCCGTGCACCGCCTCCCCCTGCCCCTGCCGCACCCGGTCAGCGCAGGTGGGAGGTGTCGTTGAGCAGGCGCAGCGACGCGTTGCCGTCCGCGTAGTACTGCACGGCCGAGAGCGAGGCCGCCGAGAGCTCCATCCGGAACAGGGACTCCGGCGGAGCTCCGAGCGCGAGCCGGACCAGCGTCTTCACCGGGGTGACGTGCGAGACCACCAGGACGGTCCGGCCCGCGTGGCGGGCCAGCAGCTTGTCCCGCGCCACGGCGACCCGGCGGGCGACGGCGGCGAAGCTCTCGCCGTCCGGCGGGGCGGTCCTGGCGGACGCCAGCCAGGCGTCCAGCTCGGCCGGGTAGCGCTCCTTCGCCTCCGCGAAGGTGAGCCCCTCGAAGACGCCGAAGTCGGTCTCGCGCAGGCCCTCCTCGATCCTCACCTCCAGACCGAGGCGGGTGGCGACGGCCTCGGCGGTCTGGCGGCAGCGCAGCAGCGGCGAGCTGACGACGGCCTGGATGGTGCCGCGGGCGGCGAGGGCGGCCGCCGTGCGTTCGGCCTGGCCCCGACCGCGCTCGGACAGCTCGGGGTCGCCGCCGCCGCTGCCGGAGAAGCGCTTCTCCGGGGTGAGCGCGGTCTCGCCGTGGCGCAGCAGCACCAGCGTGGTGGGGGTGCCCAGGTCCGCGGGCGCGGCCCAGCCGGCGAACGGTGGCGGGGTGGACAGGGCGGCGGCGCCGTCTGCGGCGGCCGGGGCGTCGAGCGGCAGCGTTGCCGCAGCGGCTCCGGAGGCCGTGACGGCTCCGGAGGCTGTGACCGGCACGGCCGCCGTACCGGACGCGGCGCCGGCCAGGGGCTTGGGCTGCCACTGCTTGCCGGCCTTGCCTGCGTCCATGGCCTCGTTGGCGAGCCGGTCCGCATGCTTGTTCTGGTTGCGCGGGATCCACTGGTAGGCGACTTGGCCGCGCGGGAAGACCGCCTTCGCCTCGGCGGCCAGCGGCTGCATGTCGGGGTGCTTGATCTTCCAGCGACCCGACATCTGCTCGACGACCAGCTTGGAGTCCATCCGGACGTCGACCTTCGCGGCGGGGTCGATCGCGTGTGCCGCGCGCAACCCGGCGATCAGCCCCCGGTACTCGGCCACGTTGTTGGTGGCGCGGCCGATGTACTCGGCGGCCTCGGCCAGCAGTTCGCCGGTGTCACCGTCACGTACCGTCGCGCCGTAGCCGGCCGGGCCCGGGTTGCCCCGGGAGCCGCCGTCCGCCTCGATGATGAACCGTCGGGTGGTCGTCACTGCAGTGTGCTCCTCGCGGGCCGGTGGCCTAGAGACCGGAGTCGGAGGTGCGGATCAGGATCCGGCTGCAGTTCTCGCAGCGCACGACGGTGTCGGGCGCAGCCGCGCGCACCTCGCGCAGGTCGGTGATGCTGAGCTCGACCCGGCAGCCCTCGCAGCGGCGCTGGTAGAGCCGGGCCGCGCCGGTGCCGCCCTGGGTCTCGCGCAGCCGGGTGTAGAGCTTGAGCAGGTCGGCCGGGATGACGGCGGCGAGGATCTCGCGGTCCCGGGTGACCTTCTCGGCCTCGGCGTCGATCTCGGCCTGGGCGGCGTCGCGGCTGGCCTCGGCGCCGGCCAGGCTGTGCTGGGCGTCGTCGCGGCGCGCGGTCATCTCGCTGACCCGGGTCTGCGAGGACTCCAGCCGCTCCATGATCTCCAGGACGATGTCCTCCAGGTCGCTCTGACGCTTCGCCAGCGCGCCCACCTCGTGCTGCAGGTTGGCGAGGTCCTTGGCGGAGCCGACCGCGCCGGAGTCCATCCGCTGCTGGTTCCGGGCAGCGCGGGTACGCACCTGCTCGACGTCCTGCTCCGCCTTGACCAGCTCGCGCTTGGTGTCGCTGAGCTGGGTCTCGGCGGCGACGGTGAGCGAGCGCAGCTCGGTCAGGTCACTGCTGCGCTGGGCGATGTCGGCGTGCTCGGGCAGGGTGCGGGAGCGGTGGGCGAGCTGGTCCAGGCGGGAGTCGAGGGCCTGCAGGTCGAGCAGGCGGATCTGGTCGGCAGCGGAGGCGTTCAGGGGGTGCTCCTCGGGCGGTGCGTCGGTCTCGGTCAGTACAGGTCGGTGGTGGCCGGGCGGATCAGCGGGCCGCGGGTGCGGCGGGCTTCAGGTTCGGCGGTCAGGTGCTGCGGGCCTCGGGGGCGGCGGCACCGGGTGCGGTGCCACCGGGTGCGGTGGCCACGCCTGCGGCGGCTTCACCCTCAAGGGTGGGCATCGGGGCGTGCAGCGTCCAGGGGTCGGTGACCTGGTGCGACACGCGGGTCTCCAGGCTCCAGCCGCGCTTCTCCGCCGCCGCCAGCAGTTCCCGCTCCGCGCCGCGCAGCCAGGGCCACTCGGTGGCCCAGTGCGCGGCGTCGACCAGGGCCAGACCGCTGGTCTCGCGGGCCTCGGAGGCGGGATGGTGGCGCAGGTCGGCGGTGACGTAGGCGTCCACACCGCTGGCCCGTACCTCGGCGAAGAAGGAGTCCCCGGAGCCCCCGCACACCGCGACCCGCCGCACCGGCTGGTCCGGGTCACCGGCGACCCGGACACCCTGCGCGGTGGCGGGCAGCCCGGCGGCGACCCGCGCGGCGAAGGCGGACAGCGGCTCCGGCTCGGGCAGCTCGCCGATGCGTCCGGTGCCGCGGCGGCCCGCCGGGTCGGTCGGGTCGGCGATCAGCGGGCCGGTGACCCGCAGGCCGACGGCTTCGGCCAGCGCGTCGGAGACGCCGGGGTCGGCCGAGTCGGCGTTGGTGTGCGCGACCAGCAGTCCCACGTCGTTCTTGATCAGGGTGTGCACCACCCGGCCCTTGAAGCCGGTCGCGGCCACCGTCGTGGTCCCGCGCAGATACAGCGGATGGTGGGTGACCAACAGGTCCGCGCCCCAGGCCACGGCCTCGTCGGCGACCTGCTGGACCGGGTCGACGGCGAACAGCACCCGTCGCACCTCCGCGTCCGGATCGCCGCAGACCAGCCCGACCGCATCCCAGGACTCCGCCCGGGTGGGCGGGTAGAGCTCGTCGAACAGGCTGAGGACGTCGGAAAGGTTCGGCACCCGTCGAGATTACAGAAGTTTCGGCGCGGAGCCGTACGCGGAGCCCGGTGTGGGGCGGTTCCCGGCGCCGTTCCCGGGCTCCGGGACCGCCGGGTCCACTGCTCACCCTTATGGGTGAAGGGGCATCGATCCGTTCGGGTGGCCGGGGTCGCGTAAGTAGCGTCGTCTCTGCGGCGGGGATGCCGGCGGGCGGCCCGTGGGCCGCTGCGCCGAGGCCCCGGCCGCGGGCGGGCGGCTGCGGGCCGTCGCGGACCCTCCTCCGATTCGGCGGTGACCCACTGTGACTGCAACACCACTGACGACGGCGCCCCTGGCGCCGCTGGGCACGTCCCCGCTGGTCCGGGTGGCACCCGCGCTACGACGGGTGAGCTTCACCTTCGCCGCCGACGGCGGGTTCGCGGCCTGCCTGGCCAGCTCCGGCGAGGGCGGCTGGTTCGTCGAGAGCTGGCGGCTGACCAGCGGCGGCGCCATACCCATGCCGCTGCCGCAGGGGCCGGGCCAGGCCCCCGAGGACGTGCACTCCCCGCTGGTCTCGCTACCGGACGGGCGGGTGCTGGTCTGCCGCCGCCAGGGCGAGCGGCACGAGTTCGTGGTCCGTACGCCGGCCTCGGTGCGCGAGGTGTCGGTGGGGGTGCTGCGCGCACCGGTGCTGCGGCTGCTGGCGATGCCCGCGCCGGGTCCCGGCGGCCCGGTCGCGGTGGCGCTGGGCAGCGACGCGCGGCAGGTCACCACGGTCTGGCTGGTCAGCTCGGACGGCAGGGCCCAGCCGCAGCAGGTCGCCGAGTTCGCCGGTCTGACCGGTGGCGGGGTGTGGCTGGACCAGGGCGGGCGGCTGCTGGCGCTGGACCGGGTGGTCCCGCCCGTCGGCGGGCCCGGACCGCTGGTGAAGACGGTGCTGCTGGATCTGGCGCTGGGCCAGGTCAGTCCACTGCTGGAGCTGGCGCCGCAGAGCAACGACCGGCTGGTCGCGGCGGATCCCCGCAGCGGACTGATCCTGGTGCGCAGCGACGCGCCCGGCGAGGACCGGCTCGGCTGGGGCGTGCTCGGCGGCGGCGAACCGTTGCGGTTCCCGGACTGCCTGCACCGGGCCGCGCCCCGGCAGTTCCTGCGTCCGATCGCGATCGAGCCGGGCCCGGCCGACCGCCCGGCGGCCGAGCAGCGGGTGGCGCTGCAGGGGGACTGGGGCGCGGGCTCGTCGCTGGCGGTGTGGCGTCCGGCGGAGGGGCGCCTGGTGCCGGTGCCGGTGCCGCCCGGACGGCTGGGCGGGGTCGGCCACTGGTCGGCGGGCGAGGACGGGTACGGTGCCGCAGGCTCGGGCGGACTGCGGATCCCGTACTCGTCACCGGACCACCCGGCCGGCGTCGCCACCGTCGACGTCGACCTGCTGAGACGCAGACCCGTCGAGCCGGACGAGCCCGCGCCAACGATGCCGCTGCGGCTGGCACCGCTGCAGGGCGGTTCGGCGGGGATGAGCAGCGTAATGCGGATACTCCCGAAGGTCCCGCAGCCGGGTGCCACGGGTGCCATCGGAACGGGCGGCGGCGGAACCAGCGGTGGCGGAACAGCCGGCGGCGGTACCGGCCCGGGCTGGCGCGGTCTCGGCGTGGGCGGCACGGGCGCGGGCGGCAACGGCGGCATGGGCGCGGGCGGCACGGGCGTAGGCGGCACGGGCTCGGGCGCGGGCGGCGTAGGCGAGGGTGCCGGTGGCGGGGTCGGCGTCGGGCGGGCGGGGGCGTCCGGGTGGCGGCTGGACGGCAGCGCCGCGCCCACCGACGGCGGCCGCTGGCACAGCGCGCGCACCGTGGAACTCGCGGGTGCGGCAGGCCCGTTGGAGGCCGTGGTGTACGGCGGGGACACCTGGCTGACGGCGCAGCACCTGGCCGTCGCCCTGCACGGCGGCCCGGCGGACGCCTGGCGGCTGGAGTTCGACCCGGCGCTGCAGCGGATGGCCGCCGAGGGCCTGTCCGTGGTCGCGGTGAACCAGCGCGGCAGCACCGGCTACGGCCGGGAGCACGCGCAGGCCCTGCAGAACGCCTGGGGCGGCCCGGACCTGGACGACGTGATGACGCTGCTGGCCTCGGTCAGCGGTCAGCGGGTGGCGCTGGGGCTTGAGCCGGCGTCGCTGTTCGGGGTGAGCTACGGGGCGTTCCTGGCACTGCTCGCCGCCTGCTCGGTGCCGGACCTGGTGACCAGGTGCGCCGTGGTGGCGCCGTTCCTGTCCGGCGCGCGGCTGCAGGCCGAGGCGGGTCCGGCGGTGCAGGCGCTGACGCGGCGTCTGGGCGGGACGCTGGAGCCCGGCGACGGGCGCGGGCCCCGGGACGTGCTGGCGCTTTGCCATAGGCTGACGGCGCCGCTGCTGGTGGTGCACGGTGACGGGGACCAGGTGGTACCGGTGGGCCAGTCCCGGACGCTGCGTCAGGAACTGCTCCGCAGCGGTCGCACCGAGGGGGTCGACTTCCGCTACGTGGAGGCGGCCGGGGCGGGCCACGAGGTGCTCGCCGAGGACGGCGCGCCGGTGCTGCACGAGTTGCTGGCCAGGTTCCTGCGCACCGGCAGCCCGACCTGACGACGCGCCGGGCCGACGCTCTGACCAGCGAGGACTGAGCCTGTATCAGCGGTGATCGTACCGGGGAGTACTGATCGTGCACGCTTTGTTACCGACCCGGCGAGACCGTGGCATTGCACATTGAATAGGGTGATCACGGGTGGAAGTCGCCACAGCAGGCGACAGTGACCACTCCTGCCCCATGACGTGACAGACAGCAGACACAACGGAGAAGACGACTCTCATGTCCGATGCCCTCACAGACATCACTGAGAACCGCCTGGACGCCGCTCCGGGAGACCACGACGGCGACACCGGGAAGCACCGCGGCACCGTGGCCGACGACGACGTGGAGGGACGCCGCGAACCCGCGGGCCACGGCCGGCACCGCCGCGTCGTCGTCGACTAGCGGCATTTCGGGACTGACAGCAACGCTTTCGGGACTGACGGGGCTGCGACTGACAGGGCTGGGAATGACAGGGCTCAGGGCTGCTCGTGCCGCAGCCCCAGGACGGCCGAGTTGGCGTAGCCGTCGCCCGGGGTGCGCCCCGCGTAGAACGGGGTGAGCAGGTCGTCCAGCTCGCCGGGGGTGAACTGGTCCTTGGCGGTGTCGAACCTGGCCAGCACCGGCGGCCGGCCGAGCACGGCGACCATGCCGCCGTGGACCACGAAGACCTGGCCGTTGACGCGTTCGGCGGCCGGTGAGGCGAGGTAGCCGACCAGGGGCGAGACATGCTCGGGTGCGAGCGGGTCCAGCCCCTCGGCCGGTGCGCCCATCGTGCCGGTGAACACGTCCTCGGTCATCCGGGTCCTGGCGCGCGGGCAGATGACGTTCGACGTCACCCCGTACCGGGCCAGCGCCGACGCGCAGCTGGTGGTCAGCCCGACGATGCCGCCCTTGGCGGCGGCGTAGTTGGGCTGGCCGGCCGAGCCTGCCACGAAGGCCTCCGACGAGGTGTTGACGATCCGCCCGTACACCGGCGCCCCGGCCGCCTTGGAGCGGTCCCGCCAGTGCGCGGCGGCGAACCGGGTCGTGGCGAAGTGGCCCTTCAGGTGGACGTGGATGACCGAGTCCCACTCCTCCTCGGACATCGAGAAGATCATCCGGTCGCGCAGGATGCCCGCGTTGTTGACCAGGATGTCGAGTTGCCCGTAGGTCTCGACGGCCAGGTCGACCAGGGCGCGGGCGGCGTCGAGTTCGGCGATGTCGCCGTAGTGCGCGACGGCCCGGCCGCCCTCGGCGACGATGGCGGCGACCGTCTCGTCGGCGGGGGCGGCGCTGGCCGCGCCGCTGCCGTCGCGTCCGGGTGCGCCGAAGTCGTTGACCACGACGTTCGCGCCGAGCCTGGCCAGTTCCAGGGCCTCGGCCCGGCCCAGACCACGGCCCGCGCCGGTGACGATCGCGGTCCTGCCCCGCAGGGATGTACTGCTGCTCATCGGGTGGTGACTCCCCATCCGCTCGTGGTGACCGGCTCGGGTGACCGGCCGGGTGGTCGGCTTCGGTGGCCGTTCCTCAGGCAGCCGGCTTCGGTGGCCGGCCCTGAGGTGACCGGCGGCCGGCCGGGCTCAGAGGTCGATGACGGTGCGCAGGGCCTCGCCGCTGCGCATCTGCTGCACCGCGTCGTTGACGCCCTCCAGCCGGACGTGGTGGGTGATCATGCCCTCCAGGTCGAGCCGGCCCGCCCGCCACAGGTCGATGACGGTCCGGTAGCCGCGCAGCACGTCCGAACCCCCGTAGAGGGAGGGCAGTATGCGCTTCTCGTTGAAGAACAGCTCGAACATGTTGAACTGCGCCATGTCGTCCATCGCGCCGGCGCCGACCACGACCAGCGCGCCGCCGCGCCGGGTGGCGTCGTAGGCGGCCCGGACCGTGGCGGAGCGGCCGACCACCTCGAAGGCGTAGTCGAAGCCCTCGCCGCCGGTCAGCCGCTGCTGCACCTCGGCCAGCCCCTCCGGGGCGACCGCCTCGGTCGCGCCGAAGCGCAGCGCCCACTCGCGGCGGGAGGCGACCGGGTCCACCGCGATGATCTGCGCGGCCCCGGCGACCCTGGCGCCCTGGATGGTGGCGATGCCCACTCCGCCGCAGCCGAAGACGACCACGGACGAGCCCGGCACGACCTTGGCGGTGTGGATCGCCGCGCCGACACCGGTGGTGACGCCGCAGCCGATCAGCGCGGCGACCTCGAACGGCACGTCGTCCGGCAGCTTCACCGCGCAGCCGGCCGCGACCACGCTCTCCTCGGCAAAGGTGCCGGTGCCGGAGAAGCCGAAGATGTCGGTGCCGTCGTGGTGGTAGCCGGGAGTGCCCATGTTGGCGAACCCGGACAGGCAGAGGTTGCCCTCGCCGCGCCGGCAGTTGGGGCAGATGCCGCAGGGCGGCATCCAGCAGATGACCACGTGGTCGCCGACGGCCAGGCCGAAGGTCTCGGCGACGCCCTCGCCGAGCTCGGTGACCTCCCCGGCGCCCTCGTGGCCAGGGACGAACGGGGCGGGCTGCGGCAGCACGCCGCTCATCGCGGACAGGTCGGAGTGGCACAGGCTGGCCGCCCGCAACCGCACCCTGACCTTCCCCGGCCCGGTTTCCGGGAGTCGGACTCCCTCGTGGACCTCGAGCTTCTCCTGTCCCGTCTCGTGCAGGACGGCTGCGCGCATGGTCTGCTCCCTGTGCGGATCGGCGGTGCCTGACTGGTACTCGGCGCTTGGTGGGTCGTGCCCGGTGCTGTGTGCCCGGTGCTGTGTGCCCGGTGCTTCACGCCCGGTGGCGGGCGGCGGGCGGACTCAGTGGTAGGTGACGACGGTGTCGGTGAGGACGGGTGCGTCCGCGCGCTCAACGGCGGTGGCCGTGACCACGAGCCCGGCGGTGCCCTCGTCCCAGATCCGCACCCGCAGGGTCTCGCCGGGGAAGAAGACGCCCGCGAAGCGGGTGCTGTAGCTGAGGACGCGGTTCGCGTCGCCGCCCAGCGCGGTGTCGACCACGGCCTTGAGGGTCGTCCCGTACGAGCAGAGCCCGTGCAGGATGGGCCGGTCGAAGCCCGCCAGCTTGGCGAAGTCCGGGTCGGCGTGCAGCGGGTTCCAGTCTCCGGAGAGGCGGTAGAGCAGCGCCTGGTCGTGCCGCACCGGGATCTCCCGCTCCCACTCGGCGGTCCGCTCCGGCACGGCCAGTCGCTCGCTGCTGCCGCGCTCACCACCGAAGCCGCCCTCGCCGCGCACGAAGATCTCGGTGTCGCAGGTCCACAGCGGGCCCGCGTCGTCCGCGGCCTCGCTGCGCATGACCAGCACCGCCGCCTTGCCCTTGTCGTAGAGGGCGGCGAGCCTGCTGGTGAGCACCCCGGTGCCGGCCGCGGGCACCGGGCGGTGCAGCTCGATGCGCTGGCCGCCGTGCAGCACCTGGGCCAGGTTGATCTCCAGGCCGGGCAGGTTGAACGCCCCCGCCTTGGCGAGGCCGCCCCCCGCGACGGTGACGAAGCTGGGGAGGACCTGGAGGTCCTTCTCGTAGGTGTAGCGCAGCTCGTCGGGGTCGGTGGCCGGACGGTGCGCGCCCGCGCCGACGCCGAGGTGGTAGAGCAGCACGTCCTTGTGGTCCCACGCGAGTTCGGTGCTGCGCGGCGGGGCTGCCAGGGCGGTGGCGGGGTCGATGGGCATGGCGGGTGTCTCCCCTTGCTTGCGGAAGCCGTCGGCTGACTGTCGGTGCGGAGTGCTTGCGGCGTACTGCCGTCGTGCCTGCTGTGGTCCTGCTGTCGTCGATGGAGGAGACCCCGGCGCGGCCGTCCGCACCGTCGGACGCGCCGGGGTCGTTCGGGGCGGGTACCGGGCGGCGTTGCCGTCCACCCGGTCCTGCCGGCTCATTTGTAGAACAGGTTCTAACTGTCTGCCGTCCAGGTATAGCGCATCGCCGATCAGATGAGAACGACGCGCGTCGGCTCAGCGCCGCAGCATCGTGACCACCGCCGCGCCGCCCAGGCCGATGTTGTGCGCCAGGCCCACCCGCGCGTTGGCGACCTGCCGCTCCCCCGCCTCGCCGCGCAGCTGCCACACCAGTTCGGCGCACTGCGCAAGACCGGTGGCGCCCAGCGGGTGGCCCTTGGAGATCAGCCCTCCGGACGGGTTGACCACCCACCGTCCGCCGTAGGTGGTCGCGCCCTCGGCCACCAGCTTGCCGCTCTCCCCCTCCGCGCACATGCCCAGCGCCTCGTAGGTGAGCAGCTCGTTGACGGAGAAGCAGTCGTGCAGTTCGACCACGTCCACGTCCTCGATGCCGAGCCCGGACTCCTGGTAGACCGCCCGTGCGGCGGCCCTGCTCATCGGGGCGCCGACGACGTCGATGCAGGAGCCCGAGGCGAAGCTCTCCTCGCCGTCGGTGGTCATCGCCTGCCCGAGGATCTCCACCGCGCGGTTCCGCAGGCCGTGCTGCTCGACGAAGCGCTCACTCGCCACGACGGCGGCCGCCGCGCCGTCCGAGGTCGGCGAGCACTGCAGCTTGGTGAGCGGCGCGTGGATGGTCTTCGCGGCCAGCACCTCCGCCAGCGTGTACTCGTCGCGGAACTGGGCCCTGGGATTGGCCACCGAGTGGCGGTGGTTCTTCACGCCGACCATCGCCAACTGCTCGGCGGTGGTGCCGTAGCGCTCCATGTGCTCGCGGGCGGCGTTGCCGAAGATCTGCGCGGTGGGCGGGGTCATCTCGAAGCCGTGCCGGGCCGCCATCACCCCGTAGTGGCGGGCCAGCGGGCTGCTGGCGAAGTCGCCGGCGCCCTTTCCGGCGCCGAGTGCGCCGCGGCTCATCTTCTCGAAGCCCACCGCGAGCACGCAGTCGTTGATGCCACCGGCCACGAACTGGCGGGCCAGCATCAGCGCGGACGCCCCGGTGGAGCAGTTGTTGTTCACGTTGTAGACCGGGATCCCGGTCAACCCCAGCTCGTAGACCGCCCGCTGGCCGGCCGTCGACTGCTGGTGGCAGAAGCCGACCGGGGCCTGCTCCACCAGCGCGTAGTCGACACCGGCATCGGCCAGCGCGGCGGCGCCCGCCTCCCGGGCCATGTCCCAGTACTGCCAGTCGCGGGTCTCCGGCTTCTCGAACTTCGTCATTCCGACGCCGACGAGATACGTCTTTCCAGGCATGCTGACCTCTCCAGTTGGTCGAAACTCAGTCCCGGGGCAGCCCGAGCAGGCGCTCGGCCACGACGTTCAGCTGCACCTGCGTGGTCCCGCCGGCGATGGTGAGGCAGCGCGACATCAGGAAGCCGTGGCCCGCCTCGCGCCCCACCCCGTCGTAGACCGCGCCGGCGGCTCCGCACAGCTCCAGCGCCAGCTCCGCGACCCGCTGGGCGTGCGGAGCGGAGACCAGCTTGCGGACGCTGGCGCCCGCGCCGGGGTCCAGGCCGTCCAGGCTGCTCAGCGCGGTACGCAGGTCGATGCAGGCCAGCACCTGCTCGTCGGCGACCAGCCGGCCCAGCCGCACCGGGTCGGCGCCGGGGACGGACAGCAGCAGCCGGACCGCGTCACCGGTCGGACTGGCGTCGGCCATGTGCACCCGCTCGTTGCCGAGGGTGTGCCGGGCGACCCGCCAGCCGCCGTCGACCTCGCCGACGACGGCGTCGGCGGGCAGCTCCACCGCGTCCAGGAACACCTCGTTGAAGACGGCGTCGCCGGTCAGTTCGCGCAGCGGGCGGATGTCGATGCCGGGGGTCCGCCGCATGTCCACGATGAAGTAGGTCAGGCCCTTGTGCTTGGGCTTGTCCGGCGAGGTCCGGGCCAGCAGGATGCCGAAGTCCGCGGTGCGGGCGCTGGACGTCCAGACCTTCTGCCCGTCCACCCGCCAGCGCCCGTCCGGGAGTCGGACGGCGCGGGTGCGCAGCGAGGCCAGGTCGGACCCGGCCTCCGGTTCGGAGAAGAGCTGACACCAGGTCAGTTCGCCGCGCAGGGTCGGCATCAGGAAGCGCTCGCGCTGCTCGGGGGTGCCGTGGGCGACCAGGGAGGGCACCACCCAGTTGCCGATGGTCAGATCCGGCAGCCGGACTCCGGCCGCACGGAACTCCTCCTCGACCACCAACTGCCGCAGCGGGCCCGCCCCGAGGCCGTACGGAACGGGCAGATGCGGGGCGGCCCAGCCGTCCGGAGCGAGCCTGCGCCGCTGCTCGGCGGGCTCCAACCCGACGACGGAGGCAGCCGCCTGGCGTGCCTCGGCGCGGAAGTCCTCGGCCTCGGGCGGGAGTTCCAGGGTGGGCCGAACCAGCCCCGCGGTCGCGGCCAGCCGGGCGGCCTCCGCCAGCGCGGCCCGCTCGCCACCGGCGAGCTGACGCAGCGCCACGGCCCGGCGCAGCCGCAGATGGGCCGGGTGCTCCCAGGTGAAGCCGATCCCGCCGAGGATCTGGACGCAGTCCTTGGCGTTCTGGTAACCGGCCTCCAGAGCCAGCGCAAGCGCGATACGCCCGTCCAGGGCGGAACCGCTGCGGGCCGCCTGCCAGACGGCGGCGCGGGCCTTCTCGACCCGGACCAGCATCAGCGCGCAGGGGTGCTTCACGCCCTGGAACTGTCCGATCGGACGCCCGAACTGGTGCCGGGTGCGGGCGTGTTCGGCGGCGGTGTCGAGAGCCCACCCGGCCACCCCGCAGGCCTCGGCGGCCAGCAGCAGTTCCGCGCAGCGCCGCACTCCGGACGGGGAGAGCGCGAGCTCGCGCCCCGGCGGCAGCAGCACCCCGTCCAGCCGGACCCGGGCCAGGCCGCGGGTCAGGTCCAGCGCCTCCAGCGGCTCCAGCTCGGCCTCGGCCGCCTCGACGGCGAACCAGCGCACCACCGGCCCGAGTCGTGCGGCGACCAGCAGCAGGTCGGCCTCGGCGGCGGCCAGGACCGGGCCGACGGTGCCGTGCAGCCGGTGGCCGCCGTCCCCGGTCGGCTCAGCCTCGACGCCGCCGGGGTCCAGCGCGACGGCAGCGGTGCGGCTGCCATCGGCGAGGCCGGGCAGCCACCGCCCCGCGCCCGACCGCCGCCCGGCATCGCCCGGGGCGGCGGCCGAGGCGGCGGCCGAGGCGGCGGCCGAGGCGGCGGCCGAGGCGGCGGCCGAGGCGGCGGCCGAGGCGGCGGCCGAGGCGGAGTGGGCCGAGGCGGAGTGGGCCGAGGCGGAGTGGGCCGAGGCGGGGGCGAACACCGCAGCCTCGTCCCAGGACCCGGCCAGCAGCGCGGACGCGAGCACAGTCGGCAGGAACGCGCCGGGCAACAGCGCCCGACCGGCCTCCTCCAGCACCACGGCCAGGTCCAGCAGCGTGCCGCCGCCCCCGCCGTACGCCTCCGGCAGGTGCGGGCCGAGCAGCCCCTGCCCGGCCAGCCCCTTCCACCACCCCGGACGGTCCGATGCCTCCCGCTCCACCCAGCCCCGCACCGTCCGGTGCAGCGCGCGGTGGTCCTCGCCGACGCCAATACTCATCCAGGCTCTCCCTCATCGCTGACGCATCGTCAGATTAGAACGTGTTCCACCTCTCGGCCAGACCGCTTCGGGAACTGCCCCCACTAATCCGCTTCACAGGCAGACCCCGAATGCGACAGGATCCGCAACCGTGACCACCCCTCCCAGCGCCGCGATCACCGCCGCCGGCTGCACCGAGTGCGGTTCCCCGCTGACCACCGACCCGCGTTTCGTCCAGTGGTGCCCGTCCTGCCACTGGAACGCGGTCCCGAAGACGGGCAGGGAAGCGGCGGCCGAGCACGGGCGCATCCAGCAGCGGCTGAACAGGTCGCTGGAGGAGCGGCTCTACGAGCAGGTGACCAGCGGCGCACCGCTGCGCCCGGCCCATGACGGCGTCTGGGCCGCGGCCCTGGTCATGGCGGGGCTGGTGCACCTGGTCAGCGTGGCGGTGGTCGGCTGCGGCGGATGGCTGCTGCTGCAGCCCGGCTGGCCCGGGCGGGTGATCGGCGCGCTGGTGCTGGTCGCGGCGGTGGCCCTGCTGCGTCCACGGCTCGGCTCGCTGCGCGCAGAGCGGCGCAAGCCCTTCGCCCTGGACCGGGCGCACGCCCCGGTCCTGTACGCACTCGCCGACGCCACGGCGGACGCGCTGGGCACCCGGCGGCCCGAGCTGATCGTCGTCGACGATTCCTACAACGCCGGCTATCAGCGGGTCGGCCTGCGCCAGCGGGTCGTGCTGCACCTGGGCCTCCCGCTGTGGGAGTCGCTCCGGCCCGCCGAACGACTCGCCCTGCTCGGGCACGAGTTCGGCCACGGCGCCAACGGCGACTCGCGCCGCGGGCTGTGGGTGGGCAGCGCACTGCGCGGCCTCGCCGGCTGGCACGAGGCCACCACCACCACGTCGATAGCCGCCCCGCGCGGGCTCGCCGCGCTGGCCGCACTGCTGACCCGGCTGCTGCTGGGGCTGGTCAACGTCCTGATCCGGCAGTGCTACCGGCTGCTGGCCTGGCTGACCCGGGCGTCCAGTCGCCGTGCCGAGTACCTGGCCGACGCATTCGCCCTGCGGATCGCCGGACGCGAGGGGGCGGCCGGTCTGGTGGAGGCGCTCACCCTGGAGGGCGCCTACGAGCACCTGGTGCTGCAGCGGCGCGGCCGGGTTCAGCGGGTGCACCGACGGCGCGGCGGGGACCGTACGCCCGAGGACGCCGCCGGCGATCTGTGGACCGAGCTGCGCGCCTACGTCGCCTCCATCCCGCCCGAGGAGCGCACCCGGCGGATCCTGGTCTCGGAGCTGGGCGAGACCGCGACGGACAGCACCCACCCGCCCAAGCACCTGCGGCTGGCCTTCGTCCGCCGGCTGTCCGGGCCCTACGCCGATGCCGAGCCGCTCGCCCTGCCGGATTTCACCGCCATCGACGCGGAGCTCGCATCGGCCCGCGCCGGGATCCTCGACCTTCTCGACGGACGTCGCAGTACCGTCGAGTAGGGTCCAGGCTGACCCCGTCGGTGCAGTTCCGCGCAGTCGGTGCGGTCGGATGCAGGGCGAGTGCTTCGACGAGAAGGAGAGCAGCGGATGACGGACGCGGTGGTGACGGCGGCGGAGGCTGCGGCCCCTGAGGCAGCGACCCCTGAGGTGCTGGCGGCGTTCGAGGCGGCGACCGGCTTCATGCCCGTCGACGAGGGGCTCGCCCTCTACGCCGCGGCGTACGAGGCGGCGACGCGTACCGGGCTGCCAGTGCTGGAGGTGGGCACCTACTGCGGCCGCTCCACGATCCTGCTCGCCGACGCGGCCCGGCGGGCCGGAACGGTCGCGCTGACCGTCGACCACCACCGCGGCTCCGAGGAGCAGCAGCCCGGCTGGGAGTACCACGACAGCTCGCTGGTCGACGCCGAGGTCGGTCGCATGGACACGCTGCCGCGCTTCCGCCGGACGCTGCATGCAGCCGGCCTGGAGGACCACGTGATCGCCCTGGTCGGCCGGTCGCCGCAGGTCGCGGCGGTCTGGGGGTCCCCGCTCGGGCTGGTCTTCGTGGACGGCGGGCACACCGACGAGCACGCCACCGCGGACTACGAGGGCTGGGTCCCGAAGCTGGCGCCGAACGGCCTGCTGGTCGTGCACGACGTCTTCCCGGACCCCGCGGACGGCGGTCAGGCCCCGTACCGGGTCTACCTGCGCGCGCTGGCCGAGGGCTTCACCGAGGTGTCGGTCACCGGTTCGCTGCGGGTGCTCCAGCGCGGCTAGACCCTGCCGGCCCGGACCGTCGCAGACCGGCACCCGTCGCACGGTCGCGGGCAGCCGCCGTCGCACGGTCGCGGGCAGGATGCCTCCGTCGGACGGCCGGGGACCGGCACCGTCCGGACGCATCGCGCACAGCCGCCGTCGGGCGGTCGCGGGTCGGTACGGTTCGGATCGTCGCGGGCGGCTGTCGACCTGTCCGTCGGCGGCTCGTAGGCACACGGACGATTGGCTCCGCGGCCGCGGTCACGCTCGCGCGCCGCCGCCCGCGGATGTGGGCAAGCGCCGCTCACCAGGCGCGCTCTTCGGTACGGTGGCCGCAACAGACGGACAGCAGGTCGGGGAGGATTCGGCGATGGCCGACGCAGAAGACGGCGCGGAGAGCGCGCCGGCGGTGTGGGACCCCACGGCCCGCAACGGTGCGGGTGGCTGGGTGCGCCGCCGCGACCCGGCCACGGCGGCGATGCTGCGCAGGTCCCCGCCGCCCGAGCCGGCGGACGCGGAGCCGGCCACGGCCGGGCCCGCAGAGGACGGTGCGTCCGCGCAGGACGGCGGGTCCGGCAATGAGCGGACCCAGGTGCTGCCGCCGATGCCGCCTACCCCCGGGGCCCCCTCCACGCCGGAGGTGGACGCGCCGCTGGGACGTCCCTACATCCCCACCGTCAAGGACTTCCCCAAGGTCAGCCCGGCCGAGGCGGCGGCAGAGAAGCCCACCCAGGCCGCGCCGAAGCAGCCGCCGGCCGCCGGGCCACCCCCCGCCTCCGGCTCCACCCCGGCTCCCGACGCCCCGAAGGCCGGCCAGTACGGCTACCCGCCCTACGGCCCGCCGTCCTCCGCCAACGCGCCCACCTACGGCGGCGGCACCTACAGCGCACCGGGCTACGCACCCCCGCCGCAGAACCAGGCACCCCAGGGCCCGCCACCGCAGAACTCCGGACAGCAGGCCCCGGGACCGCAGACTGCACCCCCGCCCTACACGGCACCGCAGTACGGGGGTCCGCTCTACGGCGGCGGCGGTGCGTCGTACTCCGGCGTGCCGCAGTCGTCGGGACCGATCCCGCCGCAGGGCGGCCCCCGCTACGACCTGCCCGGCTCGGGCGACCCGCACGGCCGCGGCCCGCGGATGAGCGTGCCGCTGCTGGTGGTGATCGTGGTCCTGGTCGCCGCGCTGGCCGGGGTGGGCGCGGTGTGGGGTCTGGGCCTCGGCCGGACCACGAACGCGGGCTCGGGTTCCTCGACCGACGGGTCGAGTGCCTCCGCGTCGGACTCGTCCTCCGACTCCGCCTCGCCGACCGACTCCCCCACCGACACCTCGTCGGCCTCACCGACTGACAGCGCCTCGACCGACCCGGGCCAGGCCCAGGCCCAGGCCGTGGACCAGTTGCTGGCCAGCGCCGCCAGCTCGCGCCAGCAGGTGGTGAACGCGGTCGCCGCCGTGGACCAGTGCAGCGATCCCTCCTCGGTCTCCGCCGCGCAGAGCGCGCTCACCCAGGCTGCCACGGCGCGTCAGTCGCTGGTGACCCAGGCACAGGCACTGGACGTGTCCGCCATCTCCGGGGGCGCCGCCGCGATGCAGACCATCGAGCAGGCCTGGAGCGAGTCGTCCGCGGCGGACAGCGCCTACGCCAGCTGGGCCGGGGCGATGGCCTCCGGCGGCTGCACCCCCAACAGCGCCCCGCACAACGCCGACTGGGACAACGGGACGGCGCAGAGCGGGAAGGCGACCACGGACAAGAACACCTTCGTGACGCAATGGACCCCCATCGCCACCCAGTACGGACTGCAGACGAGGACCGCCGATGCGCTCTGACCATCCGCTGGACCGCTATGACGAGCCCGAGGGCCGTCGGTGGGGCGCCCGCACGGCGACCATCGCCGTCGTGCTGGCGGCGATCGTGCCGCTGGCCTTCGCCGGCTGGCTCGGGTGGCGTGCCATCGCCGGATCCGGCAGCGGAACGGCCACGGCTGCCGCCGCCGCACCGGTGCCCGGCTCCGGCGTGCCCGGCTCCGGCGTGCCCGGCTCCAGCGTGGACGGGCTCGGCGCGTCGCCGAGCCACGCGGGCTCCGGCACACCGTCGGCCCCGGCCTCCGCCTCCGCCGCACCCTCGACCTCCGCGCCCGGAGCCGCGACCGCGGCCCCGGCCAACGGCGCGCATCCGCTGGCCGGGAAGACGATCGTGATCGACCCGGGCCACAACCCCGACAACGGGAACTACCCCAGCGAGATCAACGCCCTGGTCAACATCGGCAACGGCACCACGAACTGCGACACCACCGGCACCGAGACCAACGCCGGCTACCTGGAGGCGAACTTCACCCTCGACGTCGCCCACCGGCTGCGGGCCCTGCTGCAGGCGGAGGGTGCGACGGTGGTGCTGACCCAGGACGGCAACCGGCCCTGGGGGCCCTGCGTCACCGAGCGCGCGGCGATCGGCAACGCGGCCCACGCCGACGCGGCGATCTCCATCCACGGCGACGGCGCCGGCGCCTCGGACCGGGGCTTCCACGTGATCCTGCCGCAGACCGTGGTGGCCGGCCGCGCGGACACCCGTCCGATCGTCGGTCCGTCGCGCACCCTGGGGATGGACATCCGCTCCGCCTTCACCACCGCCACCGGCGAGCCCTTCGCCAACTACATCAACGGCGGCCTCGGTTACGACGTGCGCGGCGACCTCGGCGGCCTCAACATGTCGACCGTGCCGAAGGTCTTCATCGAGTGCGGCAACATGCGCAACTCCACCGACGCCGCCGAGATGACCAACCCCGCATGGCGCCAACAGGCCGCCCAGGGACTGGCGAACGGCTTCACCGCCTTCCTCGCGCAGACCCACTGACGCGGCGGGCGGCCACCCGACCCCGGCCCGGACCGGGTGATTCGCCCGACTCGTCCACCACGTACGCTATGGGCGGCTCAACGCATCGTCCCCGTCACTCATGAGAGGGCTCTTCCGAGTGAACCTCCGAACCATCACCAGGGGGGACGCCGCCGTCGCGGGCGCCGCGCTCCTGCTGTTGATCGCCTCGTTCCTGCCCTTCTACTCGGTGGACGGCAGCACGGCGAACGCCTGGCACACCGAGTACTTCCCGCTGCTGCCCTCGGCGTTCCTGCTCGGGATCATCGGTGCCGCGCTGATCCTGGCCTCCCGGCTGACGCCGCAGGAGCCGAAGCCCGCCGGGATCCAGCTGAGCCACTGGGGCACCGTGCTGGCCGTGGCGTCGTTCTGGTCCTCGCTGTGGTCGATGCTCAGCGGCGGCACCGGGGTGAACCTCGGCGTCGGCGCGTACCTCGGCTTCCTGGCCACGCTGGCGCTGGCCGGCCTCGCGGTCGCCACGCCGATGGTGCCCGGGCTGTCGGCGGCGCTGGTCTCGAACGCGCCGCCGGCACAGACCCCGGGGCTGTACGGGCAGCAGGGGCAGCCGTACCCGTACCAGCAGCAGCCCGGGCAGCACTTCCAGCACGGGCAGCCGGTCCAGCAGGCAACGCCGGGCCAGCCGTTCACCGGTCCGCAGGCCCCGTACCCCGGGCAGCAGCAGCCTCCGGCCGGGTACGGCTACCCCCAGCCGCAGCAGGGCTACGGCAGCCCGTACGGTGCCCCGGCCGCCGCTGCGCCGGCCCCTGCCCCGGCTCCGGCCCCCGCCGCCGAGGGCCGGCCGTCGCCGGCCGCCCCGGTGACGCCCGAGCCCACGCCGCAGGACGCCCCGCCGCGCCAGGACAACGCGACGGCGCTGCTCACCCCGGTGGTGAAGCTGCCGGAGTCGGCCGAGCCGCAGGGCCGCGAGCCGCAGTCCCCCGAGGCACCGCATTCCGAGGCCCTGCATTCCGAGCCGCAGACCGGCCAGGCGGCCGAGCCCGCAGCGGCCGAGCCGCAGGACGCGGCGGCGCAGGCGGCAGGCCCGAGCGCCGAAGCCCCGCACGCAGAAACTCCGCAGCCGGCGGCCCCGCAGGCGGCGGCCCACGAGGAGTCGGCCGCACCGGCGTTCGCGCCGTTCTGGTTCGCCGTCCCGGCCGCCCGGCCGCTCTACGCGGAGCAGGGCGGGGGCGGCGCACCCGTCGGCGAACTGGTCCCCGGCACCTGGTACCTGGCCATCCAGCAGCGCGGCGACGCCCTGCTGACCCAGACCCAGGAGGGCAGGCGCGGACTGCTCACCGACACCTCGGGGATCCAGCGCGGCTGACCCGATACGGCACACCCGCAGCGAGCCGCGGCACAGAAACTCCGGCACCGGGGCGCGAGACAGGATCTCGCGCCCCGGTGCCGTCGCCGTTGTGCCCGCCGTCGTTGTGCCCGCCTCTGTTGTGGCCGTGTGCCGCGCGGCATACCATCACCTCCAATGGATCTGACGGTACATCAGATCAGGCGATGCATCAGACGCGGCAGTCATCGGGATCAGGGGGTCATCCACCATGCGGCTCGGTCTGGTGCTCGGCTACTGGGGCGCGGCCCCCACCCCAGGATTCGTCGAACTCGCAGTCGAGGCCGAACGCTTGGGCTATGACTCGGTGTGGACGGCGGAGGCCTGGGGGTCCGACGCGTTCACCCCGCTCACCTGGATCGCCGCCCACACCAGCAGGATCCAGCTGGGCACCGGCGTGGCGCAGATGGCCGCGCGCACCCCCACCGCCACCGCCATGCACGCCATGACCCTGGACCACCTCTCCGGTGGCCGGCTCGTCCTCGGGCTCGGCCTCTCCGGCCCGCAGGTCGTCGAGGGCTGGTACGGGCGCCCGTTCCCGCGCTCGCCGCTGACCTCGGTCCGCGAGTACGTGGACGTGATCCGCCAGGTGCTGCGCCGCGAGAAGCCGGTGACCCTGGACGGCGCCTACCACCCGCTCCCCTACCCCGGCCCGGACGGCACCGGCCTGGGCAAGCCGCTGAAGCCGATCCTGCATCCGCTCCGTGCCGACCTGCCGATCCTGCTCGGTGCGGAGGGCCCGAAGAACATCGCGCAGACCGTGCGGATCGCCGACGGGTGGCTGCCGCTCTACTTCTCCCCCGCGCCGGAACGCGCCGCTCTCTACGCCGAGCCACTGTCCGCCGCCCGCCCCGGCTTCACCGTGGCGCCCCTGGTCCACGCCCGGGTCTGCGACGACGTGGCCGAGGGGCTGGCCCCCATCCAGGCCATGCTGGGCTTCTACATCGGCGGCATGGGCGCGCGCGGACGGAACTTCCACGCCGACCTGATGGCCCGGATGGGCTTCGAGGCCGAGGCGCGGCAGATCCAGCAACTGTTCCTGGACGGCCGGCAGGCCGAGGCGATCGCCGCCGTCCCGGCCGCCTTCGCCGACGAGATCTCACTGGTCGGCCCGCGCGAGCGGATCGCCGAACGCCTGGACGCCTGGCGCGCGAGCCCGGTCACCGACCTGCTGGTCACCTCCCGCGACCCGCACACCCTGCGGACCCTGGCCGAGCTCGTCCTCTGACCGCCGGGTCCCTAACCCCGCAAGTGGCGCCGCCAAGTAGGTCAGCCGAAGGCGAGGCCGTCCAGCCAGAGCGCAATCACCGCGCTGTCGCCCAACCGCTCCACCTCGTTCGGCACCGCACTGGTATGCCGGTTCAGCAGCAGTTCCATCAGCTGGGCGGCCGGGCCGCGCAGCGCCGCGTCCGCCTTGGCGTGACCTCGCTCGTAGCGGAAGCCCTCGGGCGTACGGCTGAGCAGCCACTCGCCGTGGGTGTCGGTGCAGTGCACATGCAGGGTGTCGCCGTCGCCCCGCAGCCGGTCCCGGTTCCGGTAGACCCGGGCGGCCGGGGCACCGGCGTTGTGCAGGAGTTCGTCGATGTTGTCGGCGGCCAGGTCGGCCGGGACCTTCCCGGCCCGGCCCAGCGCCAGTTCGGCGTCGAGCCGGTGCACCATCGTCTCGTGCGCCATCCGCCGGCCCCAGAAGCGGGTGTTCTGTTCCCAGGCCCAGCCCCACACCCGCAGGTCGGGACCGGCCTTGCGGAGCTCCTCGGCCACCGCGAGGCCGCCACGCCGCAGCCAGTCGGCGCGGCCGTCCGCGTCGTCCGGCATGACCGGGTCCGGCAGGGCGTCAAAGCCGAGCCGCTCCTGGGCCCCGGTCCGGACCACCTCGGTCACCCAGCGGTGCACCATGCCCTGGTGCCGGCACAGTTCGGCCAGATCCCAGTCGGGGCAGCTGGGCACCCGCGCGGCCTGGTCCCCCTCGGCGACCAGGCCGGCGAAGAGGCGTACGTCCGCCTCAAGCTCCGTCAGATAGCGCTCGTGCTCCAGCCAGCCGGCCGTCTCGTCCACCACGTGCTCGCACCCCCTTCGCCGTCCACCCCACCGATGGACGGTCAGTCGGGACGCTAGCACCCGGGTACGACAGGGGCCTCGGTATTGTTCCGGCCGTCGGGCGCTCAACCCAGCCGTGCGCCGCAGCAGTCGTCGGCCAGGCCGGCCGGCAACTGCGCGCCGCCGAAGACCGAGACCGTGGCGTCGTCGCCGCCCAGTGCCGCGACGGCCAGCAGCAGCGCGCCCGCGGTCCAGGTGGTGCGCTCCTCGGGCCAGACCGCGTCGTCCTCGAAGACGTACCCGGTCCAGTAGCCGCCGTCCTCGTGCCGCAGGTGCTGGATGGAGCGCAGGATCTCCACCGCGTGGTCCGACTCGCCGATCGCCCACAGTGCCAGCGCCAGTTCGGCACTCTCGCCGCCGGTCACCCAGGGGCGGTCGGAGACGCAGCGCACGCCGAGGCCGGGGACGACGAAGCGGTCCCAGTCGCGCTCGATGCGCGCCTTGGCGGCGTCGCCGCGCAGCGCCGTGCCCAGCACCGGGTAGTACCAGTCCATGGAGTAGCGGTCCTTGTCGAGGAACCGCTCCGGGTGGCAGGCGACGGCGTGGCCGAGGCGCCCGGCGGCCAGCTCCCAGTCGGGCTGCGGCTCCTCCAGGTAGTCGGCGATGGCCAGTGCGCAGCGCAGCGCGTGGTGGACGCTGGAGCTGCCGGTGAGCAGCGCCTCGTCGGGCGCGCTGCCGTCCTCCTCGCGCCGCCAGGCGACGGTGCCGTCCGCGCGCTCCAGGCCGAGCACGAACCCGACGGCGCGGCTGACGGTGGGCCAGATCTCCTCCAGGAAGGCGTCGTCGCCGGTGGCCAGGTGATGGTGCCAGACGCCGACGGCTATGTAGGCGCAGAAGTTGGACTCCCGGTTGTGGTCCGTGACCACACCGTCGGTGTAGGCGGAGTACCAGGAACCGTCCGGGTTCTGATGCCGCATCAGCCAGCGGTAGCCGGCCTCGGCGGCCGCGTGCTCGCCGGCGACGTCCAGGGCCATGGCGGCCTCGGTGTGGTCCCAGGGGTCGAGGTGGCCGCCGGTGAACCAGGGGATGCCGCCGTCGGCGCGCTGGTCCGCGAGGATGCTGCGCACCGTGGCCGCGGCCTGGCCGGCGTCGAGCACTCCGGGCAGCAGCAGGACGTCCGGTACCGCGACCGGTCCGGTGCCGGCCGTCACCCGAGGTCCTGCCGGTCGGAGCGGGGCTTGGTCGCGTAGGCGACGAAGCTCTTGCCGATCAGCGGGTTCAGCGCGCTCTCGGCGGCCCGGGTGAGCGTACTGATCACCGGGGTGCCGACGATGTCCCAGACCAGCAGCTGGTGGTAGGCCTTGACCGGCAGTGCCTTGTCGTTGTCGACGCCGACCGCGCACTTGATCCACCAGTACGGGGAGTGCAGCGCGTGGGCGTGGTGGGTGCCGTAGGGGTCGAGCCCGGCGCCGCGCATCTTCTCCAGCAGCTCGTCGCCCCGGTAGATGCGGATGTGGCCGCCCTCGACCTCGTGGTACGCGTCCGAGAGCGCCCAGCACACCTTCTCCGGCAGCCAGCGCGGCACGGTGATCGCTATCGACCCGCCCGGCTTGAGCACCCGGACCATCTCGGCGAGCACGCCCTTGTCGTCCGGGATGTGCTCCATCACCTCGGAGATGATGACCTTGTCGAAGCTGTCGTCGGGGAACGGCAGCGCCAGCGCGTCGCCCTCCATGGCGACGGCGGAGGCGCCGGCCGGGGCCTCGCCCTCCGCGTCCATCGCCGCGAACCAGCGCTGGACCTCGCGGATCTCCTCCGCGTTGCGGTCCAGGGCGACCACCCGGCCGCCGCGCCGGTACACCTCGAAGGCATGCCGGCCCCCACCGCAGCCCAGGTCGAGGACCCGGTCGCCGGGGGCGATCGGGAAACGTGAGAAGTCGACAGTCAGCACAGTCGTGGGGCTCCGTTCACGGCGTCAGGTTCAGGGGTGTCGGTACGGCGGTCAGACGTAGCGCCAGCCGGCGCCGGCCCGGGCGCGCTGCCCGGCCCCGGTGGCGATCGCCTCGCGGTAGCGCTCGGCGGTGAGCTCGGCGGCGCGCTCCCAGGTGAAGTGCGCCAGCACCCGTTCCCGCCCGGCCGCGCCCATGCGGCGGCGCAGGTCCGGGTCGTCCAGCAGCCGTCCCAGCGCCGCCGCGAGCGCCCCCGGGTCGGCCGGCGGCACCGCTAGGCAGGTCTCGCCGTCCGGGCCGGACACCTCGGGGATGGCCCCGCCGGTGGTGGAAACCAGCGGCGTGCCGGTGGCCATCGCCTCCGCGGCCGGCAGCGAGAAGCCCTCGTAGAGGGAGGGCACGCAGGCGACCTCGGAGCTGCGCACCAGATCCACCAGTTCGGCGTCGCTGATCCCGCCCCGGAACTCGACCGCCTGCTCCAGACCGAGCCGCCGGATCGCCTCGGCGACCGGGCCGTCCTCGCGGCGCCGGCCGACCACGACCAGGTGCGCGTCGCGTTCGGTGCGGACCTTGGCGAGCGCCTCGATCAGGTGGACCAGACCCTTGAGCGGCACGTCCGCGCTGGAGGTGGTGACGATCCGTCCGGGGACCTCGGCCACCGACGGATCCGGCGACCACAGCCGGGTGTCCGCCCCGATCGGGACCACGTGCACCCGCTCCGGGCGCACGCCCAGGTGCTCGCTGATCTCGCGGCCCGAGCTCTGCGACACGGTGAGCACCGAGTCGAGCCGCTGCGCGACCCGGCGCTGCATCCGGGTGAAGCCGTACCAGCGGCGCACCGACAGCTGCTTCACCAGCCCGTCGGCGGCGGCCAGGTCGAGCGCGCGGTCGACGGTGATCGGGTGGTGGACGGTGGTGACCAGCGGGAAGCCGATGCGTTCCAGGCCGAGCAGGCCGTAGCCGAGGGTCTGGTTGTCGTGGACCACGTCGTAGCGGCCCCGGTGCCGGGCCAGGTGGCGGCGGGCGCGCAGGCTGAAGGTGAGCGGCTCGGGAAAGCCGCCGGTGCGCATGGTCGCGTACTCGACCACGTCCGCGACGCTGCGGTACTCGCCCAGACGGGGGTTGCGGAACGGATCCGGCTGCCGGTACAGGTCCAGGCTGGCGATCTCGGTGAACGTGAGCCGCCCGGGCCCGTCGGTCTCGTCCAGCACGGGATAGGGCTGCCCGCCGAGCACCTCGACATCGTGGCCCAGCCGGGCCAGTTCGCGGGACAGGTGGCGGACGTAGACGCCCTGGCCACCGCAGAAGGGGTTGCCCTTGTAGGAGAGCAACGCGATCCGCAGCGGCCGGTCAGCGGGTACGACGTCCCGCGCGGCACTGGTCACCCTGGAATACTCTCCTCTGCCGACGATCGCCCCAGTCAGGGTAATCTAGAACACGTTCCATTGGTGGAGCGCATGGAGACCTAGAGGTTACCGGCCCGTAGCGGGACCCCCGGGGGCAGGGCGGGTGATTCGCGCCACGCCCCGCCGTTGCGCCATCATCTCCACCAGGCACAACGCCGCAGACTCCGCTACCAGCGCCACCCAGGGCACCACCAGACGGGGGGACAGCCCGCATGACCACCAGCCCCAGGCCGCCCGCGACCCCGCCGCTGACCGAACGCCAGGAGGCCCGCCGCAGGCGCATCCTGCACACCGCCGCACAGCTGGCCTCACGCGGCGGCTTCGACGCGGTGCAGATGCGCGAGGTCGCCGAGAACTCCGGTGTCGCCCTGGGCACGCTCTACCGCTACTTCCCCTCCAAGGTGCACCTGCTGGTGGCGACCATGCAGGACCAGCTCCAGCTGATGCAGGAGCAGGTCCGCAAGCACCCGCCGTCCGGCGACGATCCCGGTGCTCGGGTCACCGAGATGCTGATGCGGACCTTCCGCGGGCTGCAGCGGGAACCGCAGCTCGCGGAGGCCATGGTCAGAGCGCTGAGCTTCGCGGACCGCTCGGTCAGCGCGGAGGTCGACCAGGTCAGCCGGCTCACCGCGATCCTGATCACCGAGGCCATGGGGCTCGACCACCCGCCGAGCCGCGAGCAGCTGGCCGCTGTTCGCGTGATCGAGCACACCTGGCACTCCGCGTTGGTCACCTGGCTCTCCGGGCGGGCTTCGATCGCGCAGGTGCGGATCGATCTGGAGACGGCTTGTCGACTGCTCGCGGAGTAACCGCGGGGTGCTGTGCTGCCAACAGTGCAGGTGCGTGGGGGGTTGGCAGCGCACGTAGTTAATCAAGCGGAGCCTCGCGCCCCTTAGGTGGTAACGGGGTTGCTCGCCAGTTCAGTCTTCTGGGGGGAAGACGGGGTCGGCGGTGTCGGCGAGGCGGAGGGTTATGGCTTCGACCGGGCAGCTCTCGGCGGCGGCCAGCAGCGCCTCGGAGGCGTCGGCCTCCTCCGCCTGCGGGTGCGACTGGCGGGCGCTGTCGAGGCGGAAGCCGTCCGGCGCGGAGGCGACGCACAGCCCGGAGCCGATGCAGACGGAGCGGTCCACCTCCACCCGCCAGCGGTCGCCCATCAGGCCTCCCCGTCCGCCGCCGGAGCGGTGTAGCCCTGCGGGAGATGCACGGTCTTGGCCTCCAGGTAGGAGTCCAGGCCCTCGGGGCCGAACTCCCGGCCGATGCCGGACTGTTTGAAGCCGCCGAAGGGGCCCTTGAAGTCCAGGCTGAAGGTGTTGACCGAGAAGGTGCCGGTGCGCACCTGCCGGGCGATGTCGATTCCGTGCTCGACGTCCCCGCACCAGACCGCGCCGGACAGCCCGTAGTCGGAGTCGTTGGCGATCCGCACCGCGTCCGCCTCGTCCTCGTACGGGAGCAGGCAGACGACCGGGCCGAAGATCTCCTCGCGGGCGACCCGCATCCGGTTGTCCACGCCGCCCAGCAGCGTCGGCTCCACGTACCAGCCCTTCGGCTGCGCCGCCGGGACGCCGCCGCCGGTCAGCACCTTGGCGCCCTCCTCCTGGCCGATCCGGATGTAGTCGAGGTTGCGCCGCTGCTGGCGCCGCGCCACCAGCGGGCCGACCTGGGTGGACTCGGCCAGCGGGTCGCCGACGACCAGCGCGCCGATCGCGGCGACCAGCCGCTCGGCGATCTCGTCGTAGCGGGAGCGCGGGGCGAGGATCCGGGTCAGCGCCACGCAGGCCTGACCGTTGTTCATGTACGACGAGCCCATCAGGTTGGCGACGGCCGCGTCCAGGTCGGCGTCCGGGAGCAGGATCGCGGCCGACTTGCCGCCCAGCTCCAGGGTGACCCGGGTGAGGTGGCGCGAGGCCACTTCCATGATCCGCCTGCCGGCCGGGACCGAGCCGGTGAAGGAGACCTTGTCGACGCCCTCGTGCCCGACCAGGTACTCGCTGACCTCGCGGTCCGCCGGGAGGATGCTCAGCACGCCCTCCGGCAGCCCGGCGTCCTTGACGATCTCGGCCAGGATGTAGGAGTCGAGCGGGGTCTCCGGCGAGGGCTTGAGGATCACCGAGCAGCCCGCGATCAGCGCCGGGGCGAGCTTGGCGGCCGCCACGAACTGCGGGACGTTCCAGGGCACCACGGCCGCGACCACGCCGACCGGCTCGCGGCGCACCAGGATCGGCCCGAGCACCCCGGCCCGGTGCTCCTCGAAGGCGAAGTCCCGGGCGGTGGCGATGGCCGCGTCCCAGATCATCATCGGACCGAAGGCCTGGGCCAGGATGCTCCAGGAGTACGGCGAGCCGTTCTCGGAGCTGATCACGCGGGCGATCTCGTCCGCCCGGGCGGCGATCCCGTCCTTGATCCGCTCGGCGACCGCGAGCCGCTCCGCCAGCGGCGTCCGGGACCAGGGCCCCTGATCGAACGCACGCCGGGCGACGGCCACCGCGCGGTCCACGTCGGCCCGGGAGGCGTGCGGGACCCGGCCGATGACCTCCTCGGTGTGCGGGGAGACCACCTCGATGACGTCCGTGCCGGCGGGGGCGACCAGCTCGCCGCCGATGAAGAGTTCGCCGTACTCGACTAGCTCGGCCATTGCCCGTCCTCCACCTCGACTGCTGACGCCCCGTCATATTCGACGGTTGATAGAACTGATATCAGTTCTACTTATCCGGGGCAACGGTCGTGCAGTAGGCTGCCCGACTAGTTGCCCCATACATGGAACATGTTCTACCTCTCGGAGAGGACGGCAGCATGCCCGCCTGGGAGACCCCGCCCACGCAGGACCTCGGCGGCGGTGTGTGGAGCATCACCGTCCCCATCCCGGACAACCCCCTCCGCTACACCCTGGTCTACCTGCTGGAGAGCGACCGCGGCCCGGTCCTGGTGGACACCGGCTGGGACGACCCCAGCGGCCGCACCGCCCTCGCCGAAGGACTGGCCGCGGCCGGCTTCTCCCTCGCCGACGTGCACGGCGTGCTGATCACCCATCACCACCCGGACCACCACGGCCTGTCCGCCCATGTACGGGAGCAGTCCGGCGCCTGGATCGCCATGCACGGCGTCGAGGCCGGCATCGTCCGGGCGCTGCACGACACCCCGTCGAGCCGCTGGATCGGCCGGATGTCCCGGTCGATCCGCACCGCGGGCGTGCCGCAGGAGCACCTGGACGGGCTGTCGGCCTTCGGCAGCGCCGGAGCGCCGCTGGCGACCACCCTGCCCGACCGGGAGCTGGTGCACGGCGAGTCGGCCGGCGTCCCCGGCCGCGACCTGCGCGTGCTGTGGACGCCGGGCCACACGCCCGGCCACGTCTGCCTGTACCTCAACGAGGACGGCCACCCCTCGCGCCTGCTCTCCGGCGACCATCTGCTGCCCACGATCAGCCCGGTCGTCAGCCTCTACCCGGAGAACCCCGACGACGATCCCGCCGAGCCGGTCTCCGACCTGGTCCGGGGCGACCCGCTGGGCGACTTTCTCGACTCCCTGGAACGCATCGCGGCGCTCGCCCCCGAGGAGATCCTCCCCGCACACCAGTACCGCTTCACCGACACCGCGGGCCGGATCCGGGAACTGCTGGACCATCACGTGGTCCGGCTGGCCGACCTGTACACCCAACTCAAGCAGGAGCCACTGACACTCTGGCAGGCCGCCCAGCAGATGCACTGGAACCGGCCCTGGGCCGAGCTCAGCTTCGTGTCCCGGCACCTCGCCCTGTCCGAGGCGGCCGCCCACGTCCGCCGCCTGGTCAAAACCGACCTGGCCGAGGAACTCGCCGACACCGACCCGGTCCTGTTCCGCGCCCTGTGACGGCCTGCGGTCCCCGACTCCTGACTCCTGACTCCTGACTGGATTCGCCTCAGGGCCGGGCGTCGCCGTCGGGGCCGACCCCGGGCAGGCCGGCGCCCAGCAGGTGCTCGGCGCCGCCTTCGAGGAGCCTGGCCATCTCGGTGGAGCGGGGGAGCATGGTCTTCTCGTAGCTGCGGACGGCGTCGTCGACGGTGGCCGAGTCGGCCAGGGCGAGGGCGAGTTCGCAGGCGTCGAGCATGGCGAGGTTGACGCCGACGCCGAGCGGGGGCATGAGGTGGGCTGCGTCGCCGAGCAGGGTCACCGTCGGGTTGTGCTCCCAGGTGTGCGGGACGGGCAGCGCGAGGATCGGGCGGTCGACGTAGCGGCCTTCGTTGTCGGTGATCACCCGGCGCAGGCGGGGCGACCAGTCGGCGTAGCTGTCGAGAAGCAGGGCGCGGATGCCGTCGGTATCGTCGGCGGTCAGGCCGCTCCGGCTGATCCAGTCGACCGGGACCCGCTGGATGAGGTAGACGCGGATGTGGTCTCCGCTGTTGCGCTGGGCGAACAGGCCGCGGTCACCGTCGGCTGCCGCGGCGCTGCCTGAACCGACCAGTCCGGCGAGGTCCGGGTGCCGGTTGTCGACGTCGGAGAACCAGGCCTCCAGGAAGCTCACCCCGGTGGACTCGGGGACGGCCGGGGACACGGCCGGCCGCACCCGGGAGGAGGCGCCGTCGGCGCCGATCACCAGATCGGTCTCGACGGTCGTGCCGTCGGCGAAGTGCAGCCGCCGCGGTCCGTCGGCGGGACCGCTGATCGCGTCGAGGGCCTGTCCCCAGCGCACGGTCCCCGGCTCCAGGGAGTTCAGCAGCAGATCGCGCAGCTGGCCGCGGTCGATTTCCGGCTTGAAGAGCTCGCCGTCCTGCGGGACGTGGTGGGAGGTGATCGTGCCGCTCGGGTCCATCCGGCGCATTTCCTGCCCTTCGGGGCGGGCCAGCGCGAAGAACTCGTCGAGCAGGTCGGCTTCGCGCAGGGCGATCTGGCCGTTGTCGGCGTGCAGATCCAGGGTGCCGCCCTGGTTGCGGGCGTCGGGGCCCGGGTCGCGGTCGTGGACGGTGACCGCGATGCCGCGCCGCTGGAGGATGCGGGCGCAGGTCAGCCCGCCGGGTCCGGCGCCGATGATGCTGATCCTGGCCTGGGCAGGTGCCACGGACGTCATGCTGCTCCCTACGTAGTTTTTTTGGAACCGCTACAAACATACAACAGTTCCATGTTTGCGCAATGCCCGGTAAGGTTGACGGCATGGCAGAGACGATCGACCGCGCGGGGACGGGGGGACGCCGCGAACGCAAGAAGGCCGCCACCCGCCAGGCGATCGCCGATACGGCACTGCGGCTGTTCCTGGAACGCGGCTACGAGCAGGTGGGCGTCCGCGAGATCGCCGAGGGCGCCGACGTGTCCGTGTCGACCCTGTTCAACTACTTCCCGCAGGGCAAAGAAGCCCTGGTCTTCGACGAGGACGCCCGCAACGAGGCCGCCCTGGTCCGCGCGGTCACCGACCGGCCGCCGGGCCAGACCATCCCCCAGGCGCTGCGCGCCCACCTCACCGGCTTCGTCGGCTCGGCCCACACCCAGGACCCCCGCTTCGCCGACTTCCGGCGGCTCATCCAGGAGACCCCGGCCCTGCGGGAGTACGCCCGCACGATGTGGCTGCGCCACGAAAGCGCTCTGGCCGGCGCGCTCGCCGAGCAGACCGGCCGGCCGGCCGACGACCTCATCTGCGCCGCCTACGCCCGGTTCACCCTCGAAGCCCTCGCGTTCGCCGGCTCCCGCCCGGACCCCGCCGCCGCCATCGACCAGGCCTGCCTCCTGCTCGACCAGGGCTGGACGACCACGGCCGCCCAGCCCTGACACCGGGCGGATCCGGTTCCGCTCCGCGCCCGGGGCCGATCCGGGCGAACCGGGGACGGGCGGCGGTTCGCCGACGGAGAATCAGCTCCGTCACAGCCCCTCTCCGGACGGAGCATCCGCACGATGCGCATCGGTCTCGCCCTGCCCCAGTACGGCGTCTTCGCCGACCCCGAGGCCACCGTCACGGTGGCCACCGCCGCCGAGGCGGCCGGCTTCGACAGCCTCTGGGCCGCCGACCGGATCCTCGCCCCGCTCGCCCCCCGCGACAGCTACGGCGGCACCGGCCGGCCGATGCCCGAGGAGTTCCGGGTGTTCCTCGACCCGCTCACCCTGCTGACCCTGGCCGCCTCGGTCACCACCCGGGTCCGTCTCGGCACCAGCACCCTCAACGCACTGTGGACGCCCCCGGTGATGCTGGCCCGCACGCTCACCACCCTGGACCTGATCAGCCGGGGCAGGCTGGACGTCGGCATCGGCCTCGGCTGGTCCCGGGACGAGTACCAGTCGGTCTCCGTCCCCTGGGAGGGACGCGGCAAGCGCCTGGACGAGACGCTGGACCTGCTGGAGACCCTGTGGACCGCGCCCACGATCGAGCACCACGGCGCGCACTGGACCGTCCCGGCCTCGACCGTGGAGCCCAAGCCGGCGCAGTCCCCACGCCCGCCACTGTTGCTGGCCGGACTCACCCCCGCGGCGATAGCCCGGGTCGGCCGCCGCGCGGACGGCTGGCTCGCCGTGGGCGTGCCGCTGCCCGTGCTCGGCACGATGTGGCAGGGCGCCCGGCGCGCCGCCGAGGAGGCCGGCCGGGACCCGGAGGCGCTGCGCGGAGTGCTCCGCCTCAACCCGCACGTGACCCGCGACCCGGCTCCGGCCGAGGCGGTGCCCACCAACGGCACCGTCGCCCAGATCGCCGGCTACGTGCACGCGGCCGAGGCCCTGGGGCTCCACGAGGTGCTGCTCGACCTCCAGCAGACCGGCCTGAGCAGCAGCAGCCAACTGCTGGACCTCGCAGGCGAACTGAAGGCGGCAATCGGCTAGCCCCGGACGGGCCGGGGCACAAGACGGCCCGGACGGCGCGGTCCCCACCACGCCGTCCGGGCCGCTCCCCGGGTGGGGGACCTCGGAACCCCCTGCGGACGTCAGAACTGCGGACGTCAGAGCCGCTGCAGGATCGTCCCGGTCGCCAGCGCGCCGCCCGCGCACATGGTGACCAGGGCGAACTCCTTGTCCGCACGCTCCAGTTCGTGCAGCGCCGTGGTGATCAGCCGGGCGCCGGTGGAGCCCACCGGGTGGCCCAGGGCGATGGCCCCGCCGTTGACGTTGACCTTCGCCAGGTCCGCCTCCATCACCTGGGCCCAGGAGAGCACCACCGAGGCGAACGCCTCGTTGATCTCCACCAGGTCGATGTCGGCGAGCTTCATCCCGGCCTTGCCGAGCACCGCCCTGGTGGCGTCGATCGGCCCGTCCAGGTGGTAGTGCGGGTCGGTGCCGACGACGGCCTGGGCGATGATCCTGGCGCGCGGGACCAGCCCGAGCGCCTTGGCCGCACGCCGGGAGGACCACATCACGGCAGCGGCGCCGTCCGAGATCTGCGAGGAGTTGCCGGCCGTGTGGATCGCCGCGGGCATCACCGTGCGCAGGCCCGCCAGGGCCTCCATGGAGGTGTCGCGCAGGCCTTCGTCGCGGTCGAAGAGCCGCCACATCCCCTGCCCGGCGAGCTGCTCGGCCTCGGTGGTCGGCACCTGGACCGCGTAGGTCTCACGCTTGAAGCGCTCCTCGGCCCAGGCGTTGGCGGCACGTTCCTGCGACATCACCCCGAGCCGGTCCAGGTCGGTACGGGTCAGCCCGCGCCGGCGAGCGATCCGCTCGGCGGCCTCGAACTGGTTGGGCAGGTCGACGTTCCACTCCTCCGGGAACGGGCGGCCCGGGCCGTGCGCAGAGGCGCTGCCCAGCGGCACCCGGCTCATCGACTCGACGCCGCAGGCGATCCCGACGTCGATGACCCCGGCCGCGACCATGTTGGCGACCATGTGGTTGGCCTGCTGCGAGGAGCCGCACTGGCAGTCCACGGTGGTCGCGGCGACCTCGTAGGGCAGGCCCATCGCGAGCCAGGCGGTGCGGGCCGGGTTCATGGACTGCTCCCCGGCGTGGGTGACGGTCCCGCTGACGATCTGCTCGACCACGTCCGGCTGGACCCCGGTGCGGGCCAGCAGCTCACGGAAGGTCTCGCCGAGCAGGTAGCCGGGGTGAAGGTTGGCGAGGGCGCCGCCCCGCTTGCCGATGGGGCTGCGCACTGCTTCGACGATGACGGGTTCAGCGGCCATGACTCGCCCTCCGGGAAGCCCGGGCGCTCGCTCGGAGCGCCGGTGAGAACTGATACGCGTTCTAGTTCTGGGGACCTTTGTATGCGCCCCAGGCGCACCGGCGCAAGGCTCTTGCGTTGACTAGAACGTGTTATTACTGTCGAGTCGCAGACCTGACGTGCCGTCAGGTCCTGGCCCGTTGCCCCGGAGGCACCGATGACCTGCCCGGCCCTGCCCGACGGCTTCGACTTCACCGATCCCGACCTCAACCAGCAGCGGGTCCCGCTGCCCGAGTTCGCACTGCTGCGCGGGACCGAGCCGGTGCGCTGGATCCCGCAGCGGCCGGGCACCACCGGGTTCACCGACGGGGGCTACTGGGCGGTCACCCGGCACACCGACGTCAAGGAGGTCTCGGTGCACCCGGAGACCTTCTCCTCCGAGCGCAAGACCGCGATCATCCGCTTCCACCCCGACATGGACCCCTCCGGGATCGACGGCCAGAAGCTGATCATGCTCAACATGGACCCTCCGGAGCACACCCGGCTGCGCCAGATCGTCCAGCGCGGCTTCACCCCGCGCGCCATCAACGCGATGCAGCAGACCCTGCGCGACCGGGCCGAACGCATCGTCGCCGCCGCCCGGAAGGACGGCAGCGGCGACTTCGTCCGCGACATCGCCTGCGAGCTGCCGCTGCAGGCCATCGCCGAGCTGATCGGCGTGCCGCAGGAGGACCGCGCGAAGATCTTCGACTGGACCAACAAGATGGTCGCCTACGACGACCCCGAGCTGTCCGTCAGCCAGGAGGTCGGCACCCAGTCCGCGATCGAGCTGATGATGTACGCGATGGGCATCGCCGAGCAGCGCAAGGGCTGCCCCGCCCACGACATCGTCACCCAGCTGGTCAGCGCCGAGGGCGAGGGCAACCTCAGCTCGGACGAGTTCGGCTTCTTCGTGCTGCTGCTGGCCGTGGCCGGCAACGAGACCACCCGCAACGCCACCAGCCACGGGATGCACGCCCTGCTCACCCACCCCGAGCAGTGGGAGCTCTACAAACAGCGCCGCCCGCACACCGCCGCCGACGAGATCGTCCGCTGGGCCACGCCGGTGATGTCCTTCCAGCGCACCGCGACCCGGGACGTCGAGCTCGGCGGCGCGAAGATCGCGGAGGGCGACCGCGTCGGCATCTTCTACAGTTCCGCCAACAACGACCCCGAGGTCTTCGACCACCCCGAGCGGTTCGACGTGCTCCGCGACCCCAACCCGCATCTGGGCTTCGGCGGCGGGGGCCCGCACTTCTGCCTCGGCGCCAACCTGGCCCGGCTGGAACTCGACCTGGTCTTCAACGCCATCGCCGACACCGTGCCGGACATCCGGCTGACCGGCGAGCCCCGGCGGCTGCGCTCGGCCTGGCTCAACGGCGTCAAGGAACTCCCGGTCCAGTACGCCTGACCGGCTCGCCCGTTCGGGCGTCCACCGCAGGCAGCAAGGCCGTTCCGCTGAGAGGCTGGGAAGCCAGTCCACCAGCAGCGGAGGGGTCGATGGCCCAGCAGCAGGCAACCGTGGGGGTCGGGCCCGACCAGCCGCCGATCGAGGAGGACTCGGGCCGGGTCCGGCTGGTCTTCGTGGGCGTCATGCTGGGCATGTTCCTGGCCGCACTCGACCAGACCATCGTCTCCACCGCGCTGCCGACCATCGTCGGCGACCTCGGCGGCGCCAACCACCTCTCCTGGGTGGTCACCTCCTACCTGCTGGCCGCGACCGCGACCACCCCGCTGTGGGGAAAGCTCGGTGACCTCTTCGGCCGCAAGTACGTCTTCATCATCTGCATCGTCATCTTCCTGATCGGCTCCGCGCTCTGCGGCATCTCGCAGAACATGCTGGAGCTGATCAGCTTCCGCGCGCTGCAGGGCCTGGGCGGCGGCGGGCTGATGGTGCTGGCGATGGCGGTCATCGCCGACGTGGTGCCGCCCCGGGACCGGGGCCGCTACCAGGGCGTCATCGGCGCGGTGTTCGGGGTGTCCTCGGTGGTCGGGCCGCTGCTCGGCGGCTTCCTGGTGGACAACCTCAACTGGCGCTGGGTCTTCTACGTCAACCTGCCGGTCGGCATCGTCGCCCTGTTCGTCATCGCGACCGCGCTCAAGGCCAAGAACCCGGACACCCGCCCGAAGATCGACTACCTGGGCACCCTGCTGCTGGCCGCCGCGTCCACCTGCCTGGTGCTGATCACCAGCCTCGGCGGGACCACCTGGAAGTGGAACTCGGTCGAGGTGTGGGGCTGCGCCGTCGGCGCGGCCGTGCTGATCGCCGCCTTCATCCTGGTCGAGCAGCGGGTCCCGGAGCCGGTGCTGCCGCTGCGACTGTTCCGCAACCCGGTCTTCACGGTCTGCTCCGGCATGGGCTTCGTGATCGGCCTGTGCATGTTCGGCGCGCTCTCCTTCGTCCCGCTCTACATGCAGGTCGTCAACGGCAACTCGCCCACGGTCTCCGGACTGCGGCTGCTGCCGATGATGGCCGGACTGCTGCTCACCTCCATCGGCACCGGCCAGCTGATCAGCAGGACCGGCAAGTACAAGATCTACCCCATCATCGGCACCGCGCTGACCGTGCTGGCGCTGGTGCTGCTGGCGCAGGTGGACGACACCACCAGCAGCACCGTCATGGGGCTGGACCTGCTGGTGCTCGGCCTGGGTCTGGGCATGGTGATGCAGGTGCTGATCATCGCGGTGCAGAACTCCACGGACTTCGCCGACCTGGGCACCGCCACCTCCGGCGTCACCTACTTCCGCTCCATCGGCGGCTCCTTCGGCGCGTCCATCTTCGGCACCGTGCTCAACAACCAGCTCAACTCCAAGCTCACGACGGCGCAGGCGAACGGCACCCTGTCGCCGCTCCTCCCGGTGAAGCAGCTACTGGCCAACCCGACCAGCGTGCAGCACCTGCCGCCGGCTCTGAAGCCGCTGGCACAGCCCTTCCTGCACATCTACGCGCTGTCGCTGCAGACGGTGTACCTGGTGGCGGCCGGGATCGCGGTGCTGGCGTTCGTGCTGTCGCTGTTCCTGCGCGAGGTGCCGCTGCGCACCGCCAACCGCACGGCGGAGCAGGGCGAGGCGGCCGGACTGCCGACCTTCCGCAGCTCGGCGGAGGAGATCGAACGCATGGTCACCAAGCTCTCCAGCCGGGAGAACATCTGGGAGCGCTACGGCCGGGTCATCGAGCGGGCGGACGTCGACATCAGCGTCCCGCACGCGTACGGCCTGTTCCGGCTGTGCCATGCCGGACCGATCACCGAGGAGGAGATCTGCCGCCGCAACAAGGTCTCCGCGGACGAGATCCGGCCCAAACTGGACGCCATGGTCAACTCCGGCCGGATCCAGCGGGACGGCGACGGTCTGATCACGCTCACTCCGGCCGGCGACGAGGTGGTGCGGAAGCTGACCGACGCACGCCTGGCGCTGCTGAACGAGAAGTTGGAGGGCTGGTCCCCGGACCAGCACGCGGAGCTGCTGTCCATGCTCAAGGAGCTGGCCGACAACTCCATGGACGCGCCCGGCCGGGTGCTGTCCTGAGCCCGCTCCACCCCGCGCCGGGTCCAGCTGCTGGTACGGCTGCCCACTGGAGTGAATGTCCTGCATAATCGGTCACCGTTCGACGGGTCCGATGGAGGGGAATCGATGGCGGGTCAGCCTTGCGGCATATGCGGCCTTTCGCAGGCGTCCGGCGCCTGCCGCTGCCCGGCCGTGGGTGACGCCGAGACCGCGGTCATCCCGATCGTCGGCGGTCCGGAACTGGTCCGCCCCTACGTGCAGTCCGCGGAGATCGTGGAGCCGGCCGTCGCCGACCCCGACTCGTACCCGGATGCTTACCCGGACGGGGGCCACGACCCGTACGCGCCCGGGCCGTACCAGCAGGGCGGGGGCGGCGGGGCGGAGACCACGGTCTTCCAGCCCGCCGGGTACGAAGCCGGGTACGGGCAGGGCCCGTTCCGGCCCGGTGGGGGCGGCGGCGATGGCGCCGGCGGCGAGACCGTACTGCTTCCGGCGCAGCGCCGTTCCACCGAGCTGGTCCGCTACCAGCCCGGCGGACGCGCCGTCAGCAGACGCGCGGCGGCCTCCGGCGCGAGTGCTTCGGGCTCCGGTGCGAAGCGGCGGCGCGCGCTGCTGATCGCCGCCGGCGCGCTGGCCGTGGCCGGGCTGGGCGTCGCCGCGGCGGCGGTGCCGTCACTGCTCAACGGCAACCGGGTCGACCAGGCCATGCCGCAGCCCGGGGTCACCGCCCCGCTGCCCACCCAGACCTCCGACTCCGCCTCGCCCGCGGCTGCCGCCCAGCAGAGCACGGCCTCCCCCTCGGCCAGGCCGACCGCGTCACCGTCCCGGGTGCACCACAGCGCCAGGCCGTCCGCCCCGGCCACACCGAGTACGGTCCGCAGCACCGCCCCGACCAGCCCGACCTCCCCGGCCAGTTCCGCGCCCGGCACCGCCTCGGCCACCCCGTCGTCGGCCGGCGGCGGGCAGACGCTGCAGCAGGGCGACAGCGGGCCGGCCGTGATGACCATGCAGGAGCAGCTGGACAACTGGATCAGCGGCTACGTCTACCCCGACGGCGTGTACGGCAGGAAGACCACGGAGGCGGTCGCCTCGTTCCAGGACCAGTACGGCGTCCAGGGCGACCCCTCGGGCGTGTACGGGCCGAACACCCAGGCCGAGCTGGCCGCCCTGCAGAGCGGCGGCGGCTGACCCCAGCCCCACCCGGGCCGCCGCACCGTTCGGCGCCGTCAGCCGGTGACGGCTCCGACCAGGCTGACGCCGGCCATGATCAGCATGACCACCGCCGCCACCCGGGTGATCACCCGCAGCGGCACGTGCTTCATCAGCTTCTGCCCGCCCACGATGGCCAGGCCGGACACCGAGCACAGCGCCAGCCACGAGCCCAGGCCGACCGCCAGCGGATCCGCGTACTTCGCGGCCAGGTTGGCGGTGGCGATCTGGGTCAGGTCGCCGAACTCGGCGATCAGGATCATCAGGAAGCCGGCCCCGGCGACCTTCCAGAACCCGGTCGACGAGGGCTCCTTCACGGCGCCCCCCTCCTCGTCCTCCTCCTTCTGCAGCAGCAGCATCGCCGCGCCGCCCAGGAACAGCAGGCCGACCACCGCCTCCACCCAGCGGTGCGGAAGCAGCGCGAGCAGGCTTCCGGCCGCGATCGCCAGGCCGACCTGGACCGCCATCGCGGCGGCGATGCCGGCGAACACGTAGCTGCCCCGGTAGCGCGTGCCCAGCACCAGGCTGGCCAGAGCCGTCTTGTCCGGGAGTTCGGCCAGGAAGATGATGCCGAAGGTGATCGCGGCAACGGTGATGTTCACGTGGGAGACGTCCTCGAAGGTCGGGGTGTTCCGCCGCGCCTTCGGCATCCGTTCGGGGTCGCCTCGGCACGGCAGCACACTGGGCGGGGGCTCAGGTCCTGCGGCCGAAGGTCTCACCAGCACCGTCGCACGATGCCCCGGGCGCCGGGCCGGCCTCGCGATGCGGGGCCCGCCAGTATGTCGACGGTCCGGTGGGGGCTACTCCCCTTCGATCGGTACAACCCTACCCGATCGGCTGAGCCGGGCCCGAGGCGATCTCGACAACGGGGCGGGGGCGGGGACAGGGTGGCCTCATGGAGTACACCTCTCTCGGCCGCACCGGCCTGTCCGTGTCCCGGATCTGCCTGGGCACCATGAACTTCGGCCCACACACCGACGAAGCCGCCGCACACGCGCTGATGGACACCGCCCACCAGGAGGGCCTCAACTTCTTCGACACCGCCAACACCTACGGCGGGGGCGACCACCGGGGCCGTACCGAGCAGATCATCGGCAGCTGGTTCGCCCAGGGCGGTGGCCGCCGCGAGCGCACCGTACTGGCCACCAAGCTGTACGGGAACGCCGGCGCCCCGGGTCGCGCGCCCTGGCCGAACGAGGACAAGCTGTCCGCGCTGAACATCCGCCGGGCCTGCGAGGCCAGCCTCAAGCGGCTGGGGACCGACTACATCGACGTGTACCAGATGCACCACGTCGACCGGGCCACGCCCTGGGAGGAGATCTGGCAGGCGATGGAGGTGCTGGTCGCCCAGGGCAAGGTGCTGTACGTGGGCAGCAGCAACTTCGCCGGCTGGCACATCGCCGCCGCCCAGGCCGCCGCCGGCCGGCGCCACTTCACCGGCCTGGTTGCCGAGCAGTCGCTCTACAACCTGCTGGCCCGCACCGTGGAGCTGGAGGTGCTGCCCTCGGCCCGGTACCACGGCCTCGGCGTCATCCCCTGGTCCCCGCTGCAGGGCGGGCTGCTGGGCGGGGTGCTGCGCAAGGCCGGCCAGTCCGGCGTCCGCAGCGCGGACCGCGCCAGGAAGCTGACTGCCGCTCAGCGCGAGCAACTGCAGTCGTACGAGGACCTCTGCGACAAGCTCGGCCACGAGCCGGGCACGGTCGCGCTGGCCTGGCTGCTGCACCAGCCCGCCGTCACCGCCCCCATCGTCGGCCCGCGCACCGCCGACCAGCTCGACACCGCGCTGCGGGCACTGGACGTGACGCTGGACCAGGAGACGCTCGACCGGCTGGACGAGATCTTCCCCGGCCACCGTCCAGCGCCGGAGGACTACGCCTGGTAGCCCTGTTCGGGCGGGGCGCGCGAGCCCCGCGTGCGCCTGGGAACCGCGCTCCCGAAGGCTGTCGGGCGGGGCAACCCGCCCGGCAGCGGGGCCGATCGGTTCCCAGATTCACGCTGTACCATTCGGGACATCCCAGCCCGAGCTCACGAGAGACGATCACGAGGTCTGCGTGTTGTCCTCCCTCCGTACCCGTCCGCCCGCCGTGGCGGAACCCGAAACACCGGGACCGGACGGATCGCGACTGTGGATCTGGCCAGGCCTGCTGGCGCTGCTGGTCTGCCTGTACGGAAGCACCTCCGCGCAGCTGTGGCGGGACGAGATCGCCAGCGTCAGCGCCTCGGGGCGCAGCATCAGCCAGTTGTTCTCCCTGCTGCACTCGGTCGACGCCTCCACCGGGTTCTACTACCTGGTGCTGCACGGCTGGAGCGAGCTGTTCGGCACCTCGCTGCTGGCGCTGCGGCTCCCCTCCGCCCTGGCCATGGCCGGGGCGGCCGCGCTGACCGCGGCCATCGGGGCACGGCTCTGCGGTCGGCAGGCGGGCCTGATCGGCGGCCTGCTGTTCGCCCTGCTGCCCAGCGTCTCCCGGTACGGACAGGAAGTCCGCGCCTACGCCTTCGCGGTGTTCGCGGTGGCGCTGGCAACCCTGCTGCTGCTGCGCGCCCTGGACTGGAGCGAGAGCAGCGGCGACGCCGACCGCGCCGCCTCCGTGCCGCGGCGACGGCTGGGCGCCTGGACGGCCTACGGTGCGGCGATCCTCCTGGTCGGCCTGTTCCACATGGTGGCGCTCAGCTGCCTGACCGGCCATGCCGTCGCGGTGCTGCTGCACGGCTTCCGGGAGCGCCGTTGGGGACCCCCGGCCTGGTTCGCCGGCACCGTGTCGGCCGCCGTGGCGATGCTGTCGCCGCTGCTGGTCTTCGCGCACGGCCAGGTGGGGTACCAGCTCGGCTGGCTGTTGCCACCGGATCTGACGCGGCCTGTGCATGTGCTGGGAGCACTCTGGGTGGAGCTGGCCGCCTCCTACTACGGAGCGGCGCTGCTCGCGCTACTGGCCGGCGTGGGCCTGCTGCTGTGCCGGCGTCAGCCGCGGATCCGGCGTGACGCCGTGGCGGTGCTGGTGGCCGGCGGGGTGCTGCCGGTCGTCGCCGTGCTGGTGCTCTCACAACTGGGGACGTCGTACTTCCTGGCCCGCTACCTGCTGTTCACCCTGCCCTCCTTCTGCCTGCTGGCCGGCTTCGGCCTGGTCCGCGGCCGCGAGGTGGCCGGCCGGCTGCTCCCCGCCAGGCGCCGCGGCGCGGAGCCGGGCCGCGGCGCGGAGCCGGGCGGCCGGCGGTCCGGTCGGGCCGCGACGGCGGTGCTGGCCGGGCTCACGGTCGCGCTCGCCCTCGTCGTGACCGTCCCGGACCAGAGCGCGGTGCGCGCCTACGGCTCCCACGAGTGGACCAGCTACCCGGAGGGCGCCAAGCCCGACTACCTGGCCTACCAGGGGGCGGCGGACGTGCTCGCCACCCGGGCGCACAACGGCCAGGGCGTGATCGTCCTGGCCGGCTACAACAAGATGGTCAGCCTCGGGGTGGACTACTACCTCGGCTCGCGGGTCCATCTGGACCCGGTGTGGGTCACCGAGAGCGCCGCCCAGAACGGCAGTTACGGCCCGACTCCGTGCCCCGACCTGGCCGCCTGCCTGGCCCGCGGCCCGGCTGATGTCTGGGTGGTGAACGCGCAGCAGCGGTCGACCCGAGGAGTGCTGGACCGGGACTACACGGTCTCCGAGACCTACCGGCTCCCCGACGTCACGGTGAGTCTGCTGGTCCGGAAGGACTGACCGACGCGCGGACGGTCGCCAGCAGCGCGCGCAGCCGCTCCCGCGCCTCGGCGTCCAGCCCGCTGGTCGCCCGGGCCAGGGCGTCCCGGTCCACCTCCTCGGCCTGCCGGTGCCGTTCCCGCCCGGCCTCGGTGAGCGCCAGCAGGAAGGCCCTGCGATCGCCCGGATGCGGGGAGCGCTCGACCAGTCCGTCCCGCTCCAGGCTGTCGACGATGGCGGTGGCGGTACGCGGGGCCACGTCGAGCATGTCGCTGAGGTCGCGCATCCGCAGCGGTTCGGGCGCGGCGGCGAGCATCCGCAGGGCACGAAGCCGGGCCACCGACATCCCCGAGCCGCGCAGCCGGTCCTCCACATAGGCGCGCAGCCGCCGGGTGGTGGCGTAGAGCTCGTCGATCAGGATGTCGCTGCTACCGGGTACCGCTGTTCGCCGTGGCTCCATCAGCCGCGCCTCCATTCTTGTGAGCACCCTCATAGTGAGTATGCTCAGCATGTGCGGGTGGCCACGATGCCTTTCGTCGACACCGCCGTCGACACCGCCGTCGACGCAGCCGTGGACACCGCCGTCACATGATCCCCCATGCGTCCGGAGGGCTGTCCCGCCATGGCACACCGCCGCCTCGGCCAGCGTGTCGTCGTCCCCGTCATGTTCGTCGCCACCGTCTTCATCGTGATCGTCGACGGGGCCATCACCACCGTGGCGCTGCCGGCCGTGGCCCGGCAGTTCCAGCTGGCACCGTCCGGGCTGGACGCGATCGTCATGGTCTACCCGGTGTGCGTGGCGGTGACCGTGCCCGCCTCGGCCTGGCTCGGCGAGCGCTTCGACGGCAAGCGGCTGCTGCTGTACTCGCTGCTGCTGTTCACCCTGTCGTCCGCCCTCTGCGGGGCGGCCGCGGATCTCGGCACGCTGGTGCTGTTCCGCGCCCTGCAGGGGCTCGCCGGCGGGCTGCTCACTCCGGTGGCCGGCACCCTGCTGTTCCGCACCTTCTCCGCGCGGGAGCGGGTCCGCGCCTCCCGGATCATGATCCTGCCGCAGCAGCTGGCACCGGCGCTGGCCCCGATCCTGGGCGGCGTGCTGGTGGACGGCCTGTCCTGGCGCTGGGTGTTCTACGTCAACCTGCCGTTCGGCCTGCTCGCCGCGGTCTTCGGGCTGCTCTTCCTGGACCGGCACGAGGCCCCCGGGCCGGCGACCGGCCCGTCCCGCTTCGACCTCCCCGGCCTGCTGCTCTCCGCCGGCGGCCTGGGGGCGATGACCTACGGCGTCTGCGAGGGCGCCCAGCAGGGGTGGGCCTCCCCCGCCATCCTGGCCACGCTGCTCGGCGGCGGCCTGCTGCTGACGCTGACGGTGGTGGTGGAACTGCGCACCGCCGAACCACTGCTGCGGCTGCGGCTGTTCCAGGACCGGCTCTTCCGGGACGCCAACCTGATCGGGCTGATCGGGCTGATCCCGATCCTCGGGGCGATGTTCCTGGGCCCGCTGTTCCTGCAGCAGGGACTGGGCGGCAGCGCCCTGGACTCCGGCACCAGCACCTTCACCGAGGCGTTCGGCGTGGTGCTGACCGTCCAGGTGGCCGGGGCGCTGTACGCCAGGATCGGCCCCCGGGTGATCATCGGCTCCGGGCTGGCCGGGGTCGCCGCGGTCCTGGTGCTGCTCTCGCGCTACGGCGCGCACTCCAGCCTGTGGACCTTCCGGCTGGACATGTTCCTGCTCGGGGTCGCCATGGGCGGGGTGTTCATGCCGACCACGGTGGCCGCGCTGAGCACGGTCGGCGCCGCCGACATCGGCCACGCCTCCACCCTGAACACCGTCATCCGGCAGACCTCGGGGGCGCTCGCCCCCGCCGTGGTCACCACGCTGCTGACCGTGCACGGCCGGTACGCGGCAGCGCTCCCGGTCTCCGCCTACCAGGACACCTACCTCGCGCTGGCCGCGATCGCGGTCGTCGCCGCCCTGTTCGCCTTCACCCTGCGCGACGGACCGGCCCGCCGGGCCGCCGGCGAGGACCGTCCGGTCAGGACGGACCGGTCCAGTCGAGGGTCGGGGGCAGCACCCCTTCGAGGGTGAGCAGCCAGCGCTTCACCTCCATGCCGACCTCGCCGCCGCCGAAGCCGCCGATACCGTCGGCAGCCACCACCCGATGGCAGGGCACCAGCAGGAAGACCGGATTGGAGCCCATGATCGAGCCGACCGCACGGGCCGCCAGCGCGTACTGCCCGTCCTCGAACACCCCGCTGCGGGACGCCAGTTCCCCGTAGCTGACGGTCTCGCCGAAACCGACGGTGCGGTGCAGGGTCTGCAGCACCGCCCGCTGCGGGCCGTTGGTCAGCCGCCAGTCGACCGGCAGGTCGAGCTGCCTGCGGCGGCCCTCGAAGTACTCGCCGAGCCGCCGCCTGACCAGCTCGGCCTTCGGTTCGTCCGAAGGGCGCAGCGCGTCGGCGTCGCAGTTCGGGGCGGCGGCGGAGAATTCGGCCGCGACCACCCCTTCGGCGCTGACCCCGACCCGGACCGGCCCGCTGGGCAGCGGCGTGGGCACGGTGAACCACGACACGGACATGAGGTCAGACTATCGCTGGCGTCCGACAGCCGACTGCGCTTGGCTGTTCCTGCAGCACACGTACAGCAGCAACAGAGGGAGACACTGATGTCGGACCGCTCCGTCGACACGTCCGCCGGTGGCCTCGGCGCCGAGGCCGGCCCCTCTGCGAGCAGCCCGGCGGGTGCCCCGGCCGACGGGCCGCCGCGAACGGCCGCCGGGCCGCCCGGGGGTCCGGCGCCGTCCGCTCCCCGCCTGGGCGGGGCGGTGTGGACCGCGCTCGGGCTGGTCTACGTGGTGTGGGGCTCCACCTATCTGGCGATCCGGATCTGCGACCAGACCATGCCGCCGTTCCTCGCCGCCTCCGCCCGCTTCCTCTGCGCCGGACTGCTGCTGACGCTGCTGCTCGCCTGGCGTTCCGGTCCGGCCGCGCTGCGGGTGTCCGGCCGGCAGCTCGCGTCGGCGGCGCTGGTCGGGCTGCTGCTCCTGGTCGGCGGCAACGGGCTGGTGGTGCTCGCGGAGACCGGCATCCCCTCCGGGCTGACCGCACTGCTGGTCGCGGCGGTGCCGCTCTGGGTGGTGGTGCTGCGCTCCGCCTTCGGCGACCGTCCGCGCACGGCGACGATCGGCGGCGTCGCGGTGGGCTTCGCCGGCCTGCTGGTCCTGAGTGTCCCCGGGATGTCCGGCAGCGTGAAGCTCAGCGGGGTGATCGCGGTGATCGTCGCCGCGGTGCTCTGGTCGACCGGCTCGTTCGCGTCCGCCCGCCTGCCCATGCCCGCCAACCCGTTCACCGCCAGCGCGTACGAGATGCTCATCGGCGGCGTCGGCGACCTGCTGCTCGGCCTGGCCCGGGGCGAGCAGCACCACCTGCACCTGGCCGCGGTCAGCACCAGCTCCTGGCTGGCGCTCGGTTACCTGATCGTCTTCGGCTCGCTGGTCGCCTTCAGCGCCTATGCCTGGCTGCTGCAGAACGCCCCGCTGTCGCTGGTCTCCACCTACGCCTACGTCAACCCGGTGGTCGCCGTGGCGCTCGGCTGGCTGATCCTCTCCGAGGCGGTCAGCTGGCCCATCGCCGTCGGCGGCGGCATCGTCGTGGCCGGCGTCTGCGCAGTCGTCACCACCGAACGCCGCCGCCCGGCCCCGACCAGCGCCCTTGCCCCGCCCGAAGACTGACCCCCACCCGCACCCACCGGGAGGCCGGCACCGGGGCGTGAACAGGAAGCTCCCTGGCTCAGTGGTACGCGGCCGGAAGGGAGGCTTCTTCGCGGCGACGCCGCCGCAATGAACAAGAACGGCCACGGCCCCTCGGGGCGTCAACCGGCATGACCATGGTGCCTGCCAGGCCGAGGCTCAGTCGCGGGTGAAGCTCGGGGACTCGTTGCGCCACAGGTCGGTCCCGCTGAAAGGGTTGCGCTGGAGCCGCCCCTGGAAGGTGCGCATCAGGAACTCCACGATGCCGCAGTCATAGCGGGTCCACGCCGGCTCGTAAGGACCGGGGTGCCTGCGGAAGATGACGACCGACCACTCATCCGGCTCACCGACGGTGCTCCAGAAGGCGCTGTCGCCGTCGGGGTTCGTGCCCCACACGAACAGGCCACCGTGCACCAGGTACTCCGGCTCGATGCCTTCGACGCCTTCTTCCTGCTCGGCCGCGCCCGGACAGATGCCAGGAACCTTTGCGATCTCGGAGGCGCCGACCGGGGGCAGAATTCCGAGATAGTCCGAAACCTCTCCCGGACCGTACGTCTCCATCAGCCACAGGTAGTCCCCGGGCAACGCGGTCCCGTAGCCGTGCAGGATCTCGTCAGTGCTGAGGAGAGCCCACTTCTCAGCGGGCGGCTTGAGGAGCCGCAAGAGCTCATCTCTCGATGACATCGATACCCTCCTTCTCGCACGTCCTGCTGGAACCGGCCGCGTGATCCATATGTCCGCAGCGCGACCTGTGGACTGTATACGTGGAGCAGGAGCCGTTGCGACCCGAACCTCTCGCAAGCTGTCACCAGTCCGCGCAGCCGAGCTCACGTGCCGCCGGCCCCACCTCGACCGCCCCTGAGGACTGACCCCGGGAGCCCCGACCCTGCGTACGGGAGGCCGGGGCGTCCGTAATTCGCTCGCGCCCGAGCCGTTCCCGACGGCATGATGCTCGACATGTCCAGCTACGCCATCGCCCAGCAGCCCGCAGTCGCGGGCGCGATGGCTGCTGCCCTGGCACCCGCGGCAGCGGCAGCGGCATTCGCCCCCGCAGCCGCGCGGTTCGACGGCGCGCGAAGCTGACCTTCCCCGGGATGTCCCGGGACCTCGGACGGGGAAGGTCGGCCCGTCGCAGAGGTCCCCCCGACATCCGGGCGCAGTGCTCCTGACGAGCCCCGCCCGGGAAGCCAGAAACAGGAACACCAGTCATGGCCAAGCAGGCGTACCAGCGCACCAAGCCGCACCTCAACATCGGCACCATGGGTCATGTCGACCACGGCAAGACCACCCTCACCGCCGCGATCACCAAGGTCCTCGCCGAGCAGGGCACCGGCAACTACGTCCCGTTCGACCGGATCGACCGCGCGCCCGAGGAGGCGCTGCGCGGCATCACCATCAACATCGCCCACGTCGAGTACGAGACGGCGAACCGGCACTACGCCCACGTCGACATGCCGGGGCACGCCGACTTCGTCAAGAACATGATCACCGGTGCCTCCCAGCTGGACGGCGCCATCCTGGTGGTCTCCGCGCAGGACGGTGTGATGCCGCAGACGGCCGAGCACATCCTGCTCGCCCGTCAGGTCGGGGTCGAGCACATCGTGGTGGCCCTCAACAAGGCCGACGCGGGCGACCCGGAGCTGCTGGACCTGATCGAGCTGGAGGTCCGCGAACTGCTCAGCGCCCAGGGCTACCCGGGCACGGAGCTGCCGGTGGTCCGGGTGTCCGGGCTGCGCGCCCTGGACGGCGACCCACAGTGGACCGCCGCGCTCGGCGAGTTGCTGGACGCCGTGGACAGCTACGTGCCCACGCCGGTCCGGTACACCGACGCGCCGTTCCTGCTGCCGGTGGAGAACGTGCTGACCATCACCGGTCGCGGCACGGTCGTCACCGGTGCGGTGGAGCGCGGCCGGATCCGGCTCGGCGACCGGGTGGAGCTGCTCGGCCTCGGCGGGGCGGAACTGACCTCCGTGGTCACCGGGGTGGAGACCTTCGGCCGGACGATGGAGTGCGCGGAGGCGGGCGACAACGTCGCGCTGCTGCTGCGCGGGGTACAGCGGGGCCAGGTCCGGCGGGGCCAGGTCGTGGCGGCGCCGGGCAGCATCGAGGTGCACACCCGCTTCACGGCCAGGGTGTACCTGCTGGGCAGCGCCGAGGGCGGCCGCCGCACGCCGATCGCCTCCGGCTACCGCCCGCAGTTCTACCTGCGGACCGGCGACGTGGTCGGCGACGTGACGCTCCCCGAGGGCGTCGCGGTGGCGCTGCCCGGCGAGACGGTCGAGGTGACCGTCGAGCTGGGCCGCCCGGTTCCGCTGGAGCCCGGCCTGGGCTTCGCCATCCGCGAGGGCGGCCGCACCGTCGGCGCGGGCACCGTCACCGCCCTGGTCTGAACCGGAGCAGTGACACGCGACGCCCACCTGCCACGGGCCCGGGGAGCAATCCTCCCCGGGCCCGTCGGCGTCCGGCGTCCCGGCCCTGGCGCCGGCGGTGGGCGGCCTTGCGGCGGGGAGGGCGAGCGGGCGATCATGGTGGTCACGACGGCGTGGGCATGACGATGCCCTGCCGCGTCCCAGAACACGGCAGGGCATCCTCGTCCTGGGCGGCGGGTTGCGACGCGCACCGTGCAGGCTCAGGACCATGGTGACACGTACACGACACAGATGGGGTGGCGGTTAGGCGCCAGGCGGTTCGTCGCCACACGCACCGTCCGGCGCGGCGACCCGCGCGACCCTCGCCACGCGCGCGACCCTCGCAGCCCGCGCCACCAGCCCGCCGGCTACCAGACGTCGCCGTTGCGCGTTCGGCACGCGGCTATGGCGCGTACTTGTAGCCCACGCCGCGCACCGTGACGATCGCGCCACGATGCTTCGGGCCCAGCCGGCTGCGCAGCCGGGCCACCTGCACGTCCACCGTACGCCGGGAGGACAGCACCGCGAATCCCCAGACCGACGCCAGCAGTTGTTCACGGCGGAAGACCTGGCCGGGATGTGACACGAAGTGGTCCAGTAACTCGAACTGAAGGCAGGTCAGTTCGAGCTCCCGGCCGGCGACGTGGACGGTCCGCCGACCGCGGTCGACGACGGGTCCGGCGGTTAACGTCTGACTCTTCACGGTGAGCACCCTCCGGGGACGATTCGTCGCACACATGGATGACGCGTACGAACCTACCCGGCAGGACGTAGCAGGTCGATCACTCGCAGTGAAAAGGCGTGATGCAGACGCATGCCCTTGACAAGAGCACGACATATTGGATGCGGAACCTCGGTGTCCCGGTCATTCTCCAGGTCATCCGCACCGTCAGACTCCCTCTTGTCCCACCAGAACCACCCTCTTCCGCACAACACCCCCACCGGGGGCGGAAGACGACATCACCCACCGCGCAAGCACCGGGGGCGACTTACAGCCAAACTCCGGCGAAACCACGCATGGCCGGGCCCCCAGTGCCGCATCTCAGTGACCGCGCCTCAGTGGCCGGGGGCCAGCGGCACCGGGTGCCAGCGCTGGGCCTCGTCCTCCTGCCAGCAGTGCACCTCGTCCTCGACGACCGCGGCGAGGCTCAGCCGCCAGTCCGCACCCTGCAGCAGCGCCACCCGGGTGGCCGGCCGCAGCGTCGGCCGCCACCAGCCCGCGGTGCCGCCCGGCAGCAGCCGGAGCCGGACCCCGCCGCCGCCGACCACCGCGCAGGTCGGGCCGCCGCGGTGGCCGACCAGGGCGAATCCGGCCGCCCGGTCGGCGGCGTCGCCGACCAGCGGGGCGCGACGCCAGCTCCCGCCCGTACCGCGGCTCCACAGCGCCACCGCGCCGTCGGCGAGCACCGCTCCGGCCTGCAGCCCACCGCCGGGCGCCGGGGCCAGCGCGGCGCTGAGCACCGGCTCCGCCAGCAGCTCCCTGGACGGGACCGCGCCGGCGGGCTCGGCGACGTCGTAGGAGGTCCGCTCGTAGCGGGCGGGGTCGGTCACCGAGCAGTGCACCAGCCGTCCGTGACGTTCCACCAGCAGCCCCCAGCCGCCGTCCTGCTCAGGAGCGACCGCGTGCACCCGGTCCGCCGGGCAGTGCCGCAGCTCGCTGACCGACAGCGCCACGCCGGGGGTCCAGCGCAGCATGTGCACCACCCCGCCGCGCGCGGTCCAGGCGGCCACGTCGCCGAGGGCGGTGGTCGCGGCCGCGATCCCGGCGGCGCTGTGCAGCGCCTGCGACCAGCCCTGTCCGCTGGTGCCGCACCACAGCACCGCGCGCCGGTCCACGGCGAACACCGCGGTACCACCGTCGGCGGCCCGCGCGGCCGCGAGGTCGCGAACCCCGGTCGGGCCGCCGCTCGGCGGCAGCGCCGAACGGCCCGGCCACACCGCGGGCGCCGCCGAAGGCACGGCGGTTCCGGTGCGCAGCCGGGTCCCGGTCTCGTCGGGAGAGGCGGCGTGGAACTCCACGCCGTCGGGCCCGCCGACGACCACCACCGGCCGGCCCCAGCCGTCGGCCAGCAGGCCCAGGCAGCTGATCCGGTTCGCGGCCGGGAGGGAACGCAGCAGCTCGGCGCCGCGCTCGGCCCAGGGGACCAGCGGCGCGGGACGGCGCTCCGGCACCGCGTCCAGGGCCTCGCAGAGCCAGTCGGCGACGGGCGACGGCAGTCCGGCCTCCTGCAGTTCGCGCCGGGTCTGCGCCTCGGGTTCATGCAGGTCCAGCCGCCCGTGCTCGGGCAGCAGCAGCGCGCGGGCCAGCGTCCCGACCGCGAACCGGTCCTTGGCCGCCGTCGGCAGCCCGCCGACCTGCTCCGACTCGGGCGGGACGTGGCCCGGGGTGTAGACGGCGACGGTGAGCGCGCTGTCGAGCGGGGCGAGGAAGGTCAGGTCGATCAGCTTGACCCTTCCCTCGGCGTCGACCAGCACGTTGGCGGCGGAGATGTCGCGGTGCACCCAGTGCTTGCCGTGCAGGTCGTCGACGATGCGGCAGAGCCGCAGCAGCACGTCGACCGCGGCGGCCGGGCCGCCCCTGGCGGCACGGGCCCACTGGTCCAGCGGCACCGCGTCCAGCCAGGGCGAAATCTGGTACGCCACCAGGCCCTTGGGGGCTCCCCCGGGCGGATGCGGCACCGGGCCGTGCAGGAAGGTGGGGACGACCAGGTCCTGGACGCCGAGCCGGTTGGCGTTGTGGGTGACGTCCTCCCAGCGGCCGAGCCAGCGGCGCACCTCGGACGGATCGCGCTCCAGCATGATCTTCGCGGCGACGATCTCCTTGCGGCCGCTGTGGCTGGTGCGCTCCGCACGCCAGACCTCGGCCTCACCGCCGCGATGGCGGAACTCCAGCAGCCGGTACTGCTCCGGGTCGTGGTTCGGGCCGAAACACTGCCCGGCCGCCCACCGCGTTCCCGGCACCCCGCCCGCACGCCCATGCTGCATCTCTGCGCCCCCGACCCACCGTCGTCCCCGCCCGGCCCCGACCAGGTTAGCGGGTACACGAGCGGTCAAAGTGCTGCGTTCGAGCGGAGAGTTCCCTACCCTGGAACAGGTTGCGACAACTTACTTGATCAACAACTTCACGGACAGCAGCGAGATTTGACGGAGCAGCAGGGGGAACCTCCGGGAATGTCCAGCAACTGCCAGATTGACGTCCGGGGGCACCGATGATCACCGTGCTCCTCGCCGTCGTGCTGCTCCTGTGCATCGGCTCCGGTGCCGTCGGGTTCAGCCGCAGCCGCCTGAACCAGCGCAACCTCGACCGCGCTCTGAACGCCGCCCGGAACGCCGCCACGAACGGCAGAGTGCCGCAGGCCCTGCAGCGCTACCGCAAGCTCTCCGATCGTCTGGCCCGCCCCGGCACCCCGCCGCACCTCGCCGCCCAGCGCGGCCTGGCAGTACTCGGGCAGGCGACGGCCACCCCCGAGCCGGGGCAGGCGCTGGCCCTCTACCGCGAGGCCTTCCCGCTGCTCGCCGACCCGGTCGCCGCTCTGCCGCCGTGGGCCCTGCACGGGCTCGCGGTGCAGCGGGTCCAGGAGGGCGACCGGCCGGAGGACCTCGACCCGCTGCTCTGCTACCTGGGCGCGGTGCAGTCCTCGTTCCCCGGTGGGGATCCGTCGCAGTCCGCGCACTCCGTCGCCGAGCCGGTGCTGCTGTGGCTGCAGTCCCGGTGCGCCCAGGGCGGCCCGCCCGAGCACCGCGACGCCTTCACCGCCCGGGCGCTGGCCGCGCTGCCGCGGGCCGAGTGGACCGTACTGGCCCGCGCCGCCGCACTGCGGTCCCTGGGTCGCCTGGACGAGGCGCGCGCCGTACTCACGGCGGCCGGACCCGGCGGCAGTGCGGAGGTCTGGTTCCGGCTCGGCGCGGTCCAGAGCGCCCTCGGCCACGACCAGGAGGCGGTCGCCGCCTTCACCCAGGCGCTGGTACGGCCGCCCGGCCCGCCCGGCAACTGGGGCGCGGGCCGCTGGGCCCGTGCGGTACGGCTGCCGGCCGAGATCCGGCTGTTCCGGGGCCTGGCCCAGCAGCGGCTGCGGCACTGGGAGGACGCCTCAGACGACCTGCTGGCCGCGGTCCGGGCGGACCCCGGTGACGCCAGGGCCCACTACGCCCTGGGCAGCCTCGCGCTGCACTCCCCCACCCCGGACCCGGCCACCGCGCTGGCCTGCTTCACCGCCGCCGTGCGGACCGACCCGGACTACGCCCCGGCCCGGTTCGGCCTCGGCCTGCTGCACGAGTGGGCCGGCCAGGGCGCGGCGGCCGCCGCCGAGTACCGGGCCGGGACGGCGCTGCGTCCCGACTGGCGTCCGGGCCGGATCCGCCTCGGCGCGGCGCTGAGCGCGGCCGGACAGCAGCCCGAGGCCTGCCGGGCACTCGCCGCCGAGGCGGCCCGGCCGCCGGACGCCTGGAACGACACCGTCACCTTCCACCTGGGCCTGGCCCGGGCCAGGGCCGACGAACCGGTCGCCGCGCTGGACACCTGGCAGGAACTGGCCGACACCAGCCCCGAGCGCGACCTGGACCGCGACCGCGCGGTGCTGCGCGGCCTGCTGGCGACGGAGCAGCTGACGCAGCGTCAGCCCGCCGCGGCGACGCGGTTGTGGCAGCAGTGCAGCGACGCCTTCCCCGAGGACGGCCGCTACCGCGCCGCCCTGGCGGAGGCGGCGCTGCGCGAGGCCGGACTGGTGCTGCTCACCGGCCGCGACGACCCGGACGAGCGGGAACGGGCCGACGCCGCGCTCCAGTCGGCCTCCCGGTACGGCCTGACGGACTCCGGCAGCCCGAGGCTCCGCCGCCTGCGCGGCATTCTGGCGATGCTGCGCGACGACGCGGCGACGGCCGTCACCCTGCTCACCGAGAGCGGGCTCGCGGCGGCGGGGGCGACCTCCGCCGCACCGAGCGGCAGCACTGGGTCCGGCGCGGCTCGGACACCCGCCGCCGCACGATCCGCCGCGATCCAGCTGGCCGCAGGCCACTTCGCGGCCGGCCAGCCGCGCCGCGCGATAGCCCTGCTCGCCGCCGGTCACGCGGCACCGGCGTACGCAGCGGCGGGGCAGGGCTCGGCGGCGGTGCAGGGCGCAGCGGGGAACGCATCGGGGCAGGGCTCGGCGGACGGCGCCGCCCACGGCTCAGCGGGACACGGGGCCGCGGGCAGCGGCCCGGTCGGCTACCGGACGGTGGACCACGGGGCAGATGGCCACGAGGCCGGAAATCACGCACCGGCCGGGCAGGGCACGGCAGTCCAGCCGGCGGGGGACGAGGCCGCGACGCATCGGCTGCGCTCGCTGCTGGCCGCGAGGGCGGGCGGCTGGTCCGCCGCCATGGCCGCCCAGACGCTGGCCCTGCGGGCCGCAGGGCCGGACCGGGTCACCCCCGGGACACCCTGCGCAGGCGCCCACGGCGACCGCTGCACCACTCCCGCCGTCGCCGCCTGCGGCCAGTGCGGCCGCCCCGGCTGCGCCCGGCACCTGTACCGGCAGCCGTCCGCCGCGCCCACCGCGAGCGACCCGGCCGCCTCCCCGACGGACGCGCCACCGCCCACCGACTCGGCAGACGGGGACTCGACAGACGCGGACTCGGCAGACGCCGACTCGCCGGCCGGCACCACCGCGCCCACCGCCGCCGCCACCACCACGTCCCCGCTCCCCACGCGCTGCCACACCTGCATCGACGCCGACCTGGCCGCCCTCCTCGCCCACGCGCTCCGCGCCGACGCCCCCGAGCAGGTCACCGCGCCGCTGGCGGCCTGGGCCGCCGTGCTGCCCGCCGACGGCGGCTCCGCCGCCACCATGCGCGGGGCCCTGGCCCGGATCCGGCTGCGGGCCGGCGACCTGGACGGCGCGACCGCCGCGCTGGACGGCGCCGACGCCGCCACCCGCCGGCTGGTCGCCCTGCGCCGCGCCTCGGCCGCCGCCGCCCTCGGCGACTACGAGCGGACCTTCACCGACCTGCGCGAGGCCCAGGACGCCGTACCCGACGATCCGACGGTCGCGACCGCCCTGCCGCTGCTCGCCGAACACGAGGCGCTCGCCCACGCCCGGGCCGGACGGCATGCCCAGGCCTGGATCCGCTACCACGAGCTGTGGCAGGCCAAACCACAGGACATCCGCTCGCTGCACTCGCTGGGCCTTGCCAGCTACCGCCTCGCCAGCGACCGCCTCGCCGGGCGCCTGCCCACAGGCGGCCAACTCGCCGGCGACGACGGCGAGCAGCCGGACTGCGCGGCCGAACAGGACTACTGGACCTGGACCATGGCCTGCTGGGCCGCCGCCCTGCACCACCCCGACCTCTGGCCGGGGATCGCGGAGGCCACCGGACGCCCGGTACCCGACGAGCGCGCCACCAGCGTCCGCGGCGCACTGATCGAGCGGATCCGGCAGGACCTCAGGGGGCTCGACGAGTCCGACGGTCCGTCAGGCAGCGATTCCGCAGGGCCGGTCGGGCGCGCGGTCCGCTGGGAGCTGGAGTGCCACAGTTCCCAGGTCATGGCCGACGCCGGGGTCTACGTCACGGCGGAGTCGACCGGCAAGCGGCCGCTGGTCTGCGGCCCGGTCCTGCTGCAACTGCTGGCCGAGGCGGGGTCGTCGACCGCCGGGACGGCGCTGGGCCTGCGCGACTGGCTCGGCCGGGAGCCGCCGTCCGAGTCCGCCGCGAAGCTCCGGCCGATGTTCCAACCCCTGGGCGGCTACTGGTTCCTGGTCGACCAGCGCCGCTTCGAGGAGGCCGTCACCGGCCTGCGCGCGCTGTCCCCGGGGCAGTTGGGCACGGCCGGCAGCACCCTGCTGGCCGACGCACTGCTCGCCTCCGCCCGCGACCACCATGCCCACCTGCGCTGGGGCGCCGCGCTCACCGAGTTCGCCGAAGCCGTCGGCCTCGGCGCCGAACTCAGCCCGGCGCAGCGCGAGGACACCGCCGACGCGGGCGTGAAGGAGGCACGGAGGCTGCTCGCCGAGGACCGTGACGCGCACGAGACGGCCGTCGCCGTGCTGGAGCTGGCGCTGCGCCTGGTCCCCGGGGACGCCTCGGTGGCCGCCAACCTCAGCGCGGGATACGCCCAGCTCGGCCTGCGTGCGAACAACAAGAGCAAGGACTTCGCCGAGGCGGTGCGGCTGCTGCGCAAGGCCCTGGTGCTCGCCCCCGACGACCCGACCGCCCGTGAGTTCGCCGCCGCCGCGCTCGGCAACCGGGCGGACGAACTCCTCGGCTCGGACGACCAGTCGTCGCTGACCGAGGCCGAGGAACTGCTCGTCGAGTCGCTGGAGCTGGATCCCGGCAACGCCGGTCGCCGGCGGCTCCACGCCCACGTCCTCTACCTCAGGGCCAAGGCGGTCGTGCTGCTCCGCGACGGCTCCGGGCCGGCGCTGCGCCTGATGACGGCGTCGATCGAGACCGACCCCGACGCCAAGCAGAAGACCGGGACGGACATCGACCAGGAGGCCCGCCGCCGGGTGTCGGTGCTGGTCCACAACCACGGTGTGGAGCTGCTCAAGGCGAAGAAGCACGCGGAGGGGGTGTCCTTCCTCACGACGGCCCTGGGCATCCTGAACGACCCGGTGACCCGGCAGCAGTTGGCCGGCGCCTACGCGAACGAGGCCTACCGCCAGGCCAACCAGAGCCAGTTCGCCTCCGCGTTGACCAACACCAAGGAGGGGCTGACGTACGAGCCCGACAACAGCGACCTGCTGCGGCTGCAGGGCGTTCTCCGCCAGCGCGGCTACCGCTGACGGCTTCCTCCAGGAAACAGGAAAGGAGCACCCGACCATGCCGCTCTCAGGCCCGTCGCCCTACGAGATCCTCGACATCGACGGCTCGGCCGGCAACGCCGAGCTGAAGGCCGCCCAGTCGCGGGCGATGAAGCAGCGCAGGCACCGCCCCAACGAGGTGGCGCAGGCCGCGGCGCAGCTCCGCGACCCGGAGAAGCGGCTCGGCTGGGACCTGCTGGAGCATCTGCCGCCGCAGACCTCCGACGCCCTGGCGTCGGTGTTCGCCCCGGTCGAGGCGGAGCAGCCACTGCCGCTGCCGGAGGAGTACCAGCCGCCGGCGCCGTCCGCCCTGGTGGTGCTGCGCGAGCAGGACCTGGTCGCCGACTGGGCCGAACTCCCGCCCATGGAAGGCCTGTCGGCGCTGCGCGTGCCGGCACCGTACCGGGCGGAGACGTCCGTCCTGCCGCCCGTCGAGATCCCGGAGTGACCACCCCCATGACCAGCCCCCTGACCGGCACCAGTGCCGACGCCGATCCGCTGGCGATCACCGAGGACTTCCTCCCCGTCCCGGAACGGGCCGTGGACGTGGACCTCACCGGCGCGTTCACCAAGCTGCTGTTCCGCAGCTCGGTCACCCGGCGCCGCCGCGAGGAGGACGCCCGCGCCGCCGCCTCGACCCAACGCGACCTGCTGCGCGGGCTGCTGGAGGTGGACGACGCCCTGGGGGCGATCCAGGGCCGGCAGGCCGTGCCCGGGTACGGGCTGCTTCCGCGCGAGCACCTCGACGTGATGGCGGCGGCGATCCAGACCGTGCTGCGGCGCAAGCTCGCCGGGGCCGGGGTCACCCCGATGCGACTGGACGGCTACCTCGCCCAGCCGGCCGTCTCGGACATCGTGGAGCGGCGACCGCAGGCCGGGATCCCGGCGGAGACCGTGATGGAGACCCTGATCACCGGCTTCTACTGGAACGACGAGGTACTGCGCCGGGGCCAGGTCCTGGTCTCCTCCGAGGCCCCTGCCGAGTTCGAGCCGACGCCCCCGTCCACGGAAGCGGCCGCGCCCGACGGCGCGCCCGGGGCCGAACCCGCGCAGGGCGCCGGCGCCACATCGGCGGATTCCTCGAAGCCACGCCGAAAGCCCTTTCCGAAGAAGCCGCGCCGGGGACGCTCCAACCGTTCCCGCCACGGCAAGTGACACTTCGTCCCCCGCAGTCCGCTGTCCTCATCCGTCACCGACCGTGAATGGAATCCCACCGCATGATCCGTACGCTCGGCATCGACCTGGGCACGACCAACTCCGTCGTCGCCCAACTCCGCCGTGGAGAGCCGGAAATCGTCTACAACAAGCAGAACCAGGAGGCCACGCCCTCCGTGGTCGGCCGTGGCCGGCGCGGTGAACTGCTGGTGGGGACCGCCGCACGCGGGCGGATGGCCTCGGACAGCGAGAACGTGATCCGGTCCGCCAAGCGCTTCATGGGCCGCAAGTTCCGCGACCAGCAGGTCCAGGCCGCCCTGGGCGAACTCGACTACAAGGTCACCGCGGGCCAGGACGGCGACGTCAACGTCTGGCTGGGCGGCCGCTCCTACACCCCCATCGAGATCTCCGCGATCATCCTGCGCAAGCTCAAGGAGGATGCCGAGGAGCGGGCCGGGGCCCCGTTCCAGCGGGCCGTCATCACCGTCCCGGCCTACTTCGGCGAACGCCAGGTCGCGGCCACCCAGGAGGCCGGACGACTGGCCGGCTTCCATGTGCTGCGGATCATCAACGAGCCGACCGCCGCCGCCCTCGCCTACGGGATGACCGGCGACCTCGGCGAGGACGGCCGCACCGTGCTGGTCTACGACCTCGGCGGCGGCACCTTCGACATCTCGATCCTGCTGCTGATCCCCGGCTCCTGCTCGGTGCTGGGCATCGAGGGCGACAACCTGCTGGGCGGCGACGACTTCGACAAGGCCATCACCAACGCCCTGCTGGAGGACGCCAGGGCGGAGTTCGGCTCCGAGTACCAGCCGAACCGCAAGGACCGTCCCCGGATCGCGACCGTCGCCGAGCCCACGAAGATCGACCTGTCCAGCCAGCTGGCCACCGACCTGACCGTGGTCGGGCTCGGCGACGGGCAGCTGATCCTGGAGACCGAGTTCGACCGGACCCGGTTCGAGCAGCTGATCGAGGCACAGGTCGAGCGCACCATCGAGCTCACCCACAAGGCCATCATGGAGGCGCACCTGACCGTCGCCGACATCGACGAGGTGCTGCTGGTCGGCGGGTCCACCTCGATCCCGCTGGTGATCCGGCGGCTCGGGGAGGTCTTCGGCCCCAAGCGGATCAAGCTCGGCGGCAACCCCATGCAGTGCGTGGCGCTGGGCGCGGCGGTGCAGTCCGCACTGCTGGGCGAGGTGGAGTGCCCGGAGTGCCGGCAGGCCGCCGACCTGGCGGAGGAGAGCTGCGGCAACTGCAGCGCGTCCCTGGTCGGCGCGGAACGGGTCTCCTGCCCGACCTGCTACATCCCGGTCCCGGCCGAGGACGCCACCTGCCCCAAGTGCGACACCGCGCTGGACGGCAGCGGCGCCGCCCCGGGGACACCGGAGGCGGGCTCGGCCAAGGCCGCGCCCCGTCCCGCGGCCCAGCCGCAGAACCGCAGCTGCCCGCGCTGCGGCACCCCGGCCGCGCCGGGCGAGACCGAGTGCGACCTGTGCGGCTCGCCGCTGGGCGGGGCCCAGGCCGCGGACCAGATCATCACCGACGAGCCGGCCGGGCTGCGCTGCGCCCAGTGCCGTACCGTCAACGTGCCCGGCGCGGAGACCTGTTCCGGCTGCGGGGCGTGGCTCCAGGTGGCCAACCCCTTCGACATCACCCCGAAGAGCCTGGGCATCGAGCTCAACGACGGCCGCTTCGCCGTCATCATGCCCAAGGGCACCAGCTACCCCACCTCCGACCCGGTGAGCCGCGACTTCCACGTCAGCGGCAAGGGCAGGCAGCGGCTGGAGGTCGCCGTGCTGGAGGGCGACAAGGAGATCGCCCAGCAGAACGAGCTCATCGGCCACCTCAACCTGCGGCTGCCCGAGAACTTCTCCGGCCGGGTGCCGGTCACCGTCTCGTTCGGCCTGTCCCAGGACCGCACCATCACCCTCTCGGTGCGGATCCACGGCGGCCCGCAGCACACCGTCAAGATGGTCCGGGCCTCCCTGGACCCGCAGACCAAGGGCGAGCTGGACAAGAAGCGGACCGAGATCGAGAGCTACACCGAGCACTGGTCCGACGAGCTGACCGAGGCCGAGAAGACCGCCGCCCGCAAGGCCATCGAGGACTTGGACGACTTCTCCTCCGGCATGACCGAGGGCCGTTCGGTGGAGGCGGCGCTGCGCAGCTTCAGCGAGCAGGCCGACATCCAGCGCCGTGCCCGGGGCACCGACGCCTACGTCGGCGCGGTCCTGTTCTTCTGCGAGAAGCTGATCAGGGACGAGGACCGGGAGGCGCTGCGCCGGGTCCACGACGAGCTCCGCGCGGCGCGGGAGCGCGCCGACTTCGACGCGATGAAGCGGCTCACCATCGCCTGCGACCGGCTCGCCGACTCCCTGGGTCCCAACATCCTGGTGGTCACCTACAGCCACATCTACGTCAGCCAGAACCTGCTCTCCCCGGCGCTGACCCAGCGGCTGCGCAGCGCGCTGCGCGCGATCGACGACGGCCTGGAGTCGGCCAACATGGAGCAGGTCAACCAGGCTCTGTCCACCCTGGTCGACCTGTACGCGGCGGCCCAGGCGGAGCTGAAGGACCGTCCCGTCATCGACACCACCCCCGTCCGCCTCGAATAGTCAGGACCCGCACCCGATGCCCGCCACCGATTCACCGTCGGCCCCGCAGATCCGGATCGACTGCCCGCAGTGCAACCTGCAGGCGGTGCCGGACACCCTGCACTGCCCCGGCTGCGAGGAGGACCTGGCCCCGCTGGCCCACCTGCTGCTGCGCGGCCGGATCAGCTACAACCAGGCGCTGGCCCTGGCCAGGGACGGCGACCACGCCGCCGCCCGCCCGCTGCTGGAACAGTCCGTCCGCGAGGAGCCCGAACTCACCCCGGCCTGGCTGCTGCTGGGCAAGGTCGCCGCCCGTCTCGGCGACACCGCCAGGGCCCACGAGGCCCTGGACCGGGCCGTCGCCCTGGCCCCCGACGACCCCTGCGCCCAGGCCGCCCGGGCGGCGCTGCCGACCGGATGACGAACGGTGTGGCGGCCGGACGGGCTCCCCGGGCCCGTCCGGCCGCCACACCCGTTCCCGGCCCCGGGGACCGGGATCCGCGCCGCGGGCCGGGTCGCTCGGAGGCGGGCTGCCGGGGCCGCGGGCGGGCGGAAATTCTCGGCGGGCGGCGGAGCGGATCTGCGATGATCTGCGCCGGAGGAAACCCATGCACCGCCTGTTCAGTCCTTACCGATCCGTCTTCCGTCTGCCCGGCGCGCGGACGCTCTTCGTCATAGCCTTCCTCGCGCGCATCCCGGCGACCGCCAAGAGCATGATCCTCACCCTGCACGTCGTCCTCGACCAGCACCGGGGCTACGGCGCGGCGGGGATCCTGGCGATGACGCTGACGCTCGGCTTCGCGATCGGGTCGCCGGTGACCGGCCGGATGGTCGACAAGCACGGGCTGCGCCCGGTGCTGCTGGTCACCGGTGTGGCCGAGTCGCTCTACTGGGTGAGCGCGCCGCTGCTCCCCTATCCCGCGCTGATCCCGGCGACCCTGGTCGGCGGGGTGCTGGCGGTGCCGGTGTTCTCGGTCATCCGGCAGGCCGTCGCGGCCCAGGTCCCGGTGGAGCAGCGGCGTCAGGCCTTCGCGCTGGACTCGATGCTGGTGGAGCTGGCGTTCATGGTCGGCCCGGCCGTCGCCGTCCTCGCGGTGACCGGCCTGCACGGCGCGGGCACGACGATGGTGGGCCTGAGCGTGCTGACCCTCGGCGCCGTCGCCGCGCTGTGGCCGCTCGGCTCCCGGTTCCGCGGGCGGGACGCGGCGGACGCCGGCGCGGCCGGGGACGAGCCGGTGGCGAAGCTGCCGCGCGGGACCTGGCTCAACCCCGGCCTGCTGCTGGTCCTCGCGGTCTGCATGTCGGCGAACCTGGTGCTGTCCGGCACCGAGGTCTCCGTGGTCGCGACGCTGCGCGCACTGGGCCAGACCCAGTGGGCGGGGGTGACCATCATCGCCTGGTGCGCCGCCTCGCTGGTCGGCGGCTTCTGGCACGGGTCCACCTCGCGGCCCCGGCGCCTGCCGGTGCTGATGCTGCTGCTCGGGCTGGGGACCATCCCGGTGGGCGTGATCGGCGGTCTGGGCTGGGCCTGGACCTGCCTGGCCCTGATCCCGGCCGGGTTCGTCTGCGCGCCCACCGTGGCGTCGACCGCGGAGGCGATCAGCGCGGCCGTGCCCGCGTCGGCCCGCGGCCAGGCGATGGGACTGCAGGCCGCCGCGCTGACCCTCGGCGGCTCCTTCGGCGCGCCGCTGGCCGGGGCCGTGATCGACCACTCCTCCGCCGCCTGGGGCTTCGCCGTCGCCGGAGCCATCGGCGCGGTGCTCGCCGGGCTCGCCCTCGCCTACCGTCCGCGCCGGCGCCCGGACCGCTCCGACGACGCGTCCGAGCCCGCGCCGCTCCACGCGGCGGCCTAGCCGGGCGCCGAACCTCCGGCCCGGCCGGGCCCCAGCACGTCGGCGAGGTCGTAGCGGACCGGTTCGTCGAGCTGGTCGTAGCCGCAGCCGGCCGGCTCGCGGTCCGGACGCCAGCGGCGGAACTGGGTGGTGTGCCGGAAGCGGTCCCCCTGCATATGGTCGTAACCGACCTCGCAGACCAGTTCCGGCCGCAGCGGCACCCAGGACAGGTCCTTGCCGCCGGTCCACCGGCTGGTCGCACCCGGCATCCGGCCGCTCGCCTGGGCGTCCGCGTCCGCCCAGTCCGCCCACGGGTGGCCGTCGGCCGGGTCCATCCGCAGCGGCGCCAGCTCTCGCGCCAGCTCCTCGCGGCGGCGCATCGGGAAGGACGCGCACACCCCGACGTGCTGGAGCCGCCCCTCCGCGTCGTGCAGGCCGAGCAGCAGCGAGCCGACCACCGGGCCGCTCTTGTGCTCCCGGTAGCCGGCCACCACGCAGTCGGCGGTGCGCTCGTGCTTGATCTTGAACATCAGCCGCTGGTCCGGCCGGTAGGGCTGGTCCAGCGGCTTGGCGACGATGCCGTCCAGGCCCGCGCCCTCGTACTGGCGGAACCACTGCTGGGCCAGGGCCTGGTCCAGCGTCGCCGGTGCCAGGTGCAGCGGCGGCAGCGCGTCGGCCAGGGTGCGCTCCAGCGCGGCACGGCGCTCGCGCTGGGGCTGGTCCAGCAGGCCGCGGTCGTCCAGGGCGAGCAGGTCGAAGGCCACGAAGGAGGCGGGGGTGCGTTCGGCCAGCAGCCGGACCCGGGAGTCGGCCGGGTGGATGCGCTCCGTCAGCGCGTCGAAGTCCAGCCGGTCGCCGGTGACCAGGATGATCTCGCCGTCGACCACGCAGCGCTGCGGCAGCTGCGCCTCCAGCACCCGGACCAGCTCCGGGAAGTACCGGGTGAGCGGCTTGCCGCTGCGGCTGCCGATCACCGTCTCCGGGCCGTCGCGGTGCACGATCGCCCGGAACCCGTCCCACTTGGCCTCGTAGAGCATCCCGGGCGGGATCGTGGCCACCGCCTTGGCCAGCATCGGCTTGACCGGGGGCATCACAGGCAGGTCCATGGCCCGATTGTCCGGCCGTCGGTCCGCCCGCGCCCGACGGGCGCGGACCGGGCGGCCGACCTACGGTGGGCACATGGGTGACGCGCTGGAGCTGACGATCGGCGGGCGCGCCGTGCGCCTCAGCCACCCGGAGAAGGTCTACTTCCCGGAGCGGGGCTACACCAAGCTGGACGTGGCCCGCTACTTCGAGGCGGTCCAGGACGGCGCCCTGCGCGCCGTGCGGGACCGGCCCACCACCCTGCAGCGCTTTGTCGACGGCATCGGTGGCGAGGCCTTCTACCAGAAGCGCGCGCCGCGCGACCTGCCGGACTGGATCCCCACCGCCCGGATCTCCTTCCCCAGCGGCCGCCCCGCCGACGAGATGTGCCCGACCGAGCCGGCCGCGATCCTGTGGGCGGTGAACCGGGGTTGCCTGACCTTCCACCCCTGGCCGGTGCGCAGCGCCGACACCGACCGGCCGGACGAGCTGCGGATCGACCTGGACCCGCAGCCCGGCACCGACTTCGCCGACGCGGTCCGCGCCGCGCACCAGCTGCGGGCGGTGCTGGAGGAGTTCGGGATGCGCGGCTGGCCGAAGACCTCCGGCGGCCGGGGGCTGCACGTGTTCGTCCCGATCCGGCCGCGCTGGACCTTCGTCGAGGTGCGCCACGCGGTGATCGCGGTCGGCCGGGAGCTGGAGCGGCGGATGCCGGACCAGGTGACCACGGCGTGGTGGAAGGAGGAGCGCGGCCAACGGGTGTTCGTGGACTTCAACCAGATGGCCAGGGACCGGACCATCGCCTCGGCGTACTCGGTCCGCCCGTTCCCGCATGCCCCGGTGTCCGCCCCGCTGCGCTGGGAGGAGCTCGACACGGCCCGCCCGGAACACTTCGACATCGTCACCATGCGGGCCCGCTATGCCGAGTTGGGGGACGTCCACGCGGACATGGACGGGCAGGCCTTCGACCTGGACGCGGCCCTCGAGTCGGCCGCCAGGGACGAGCGGGAACGGGGGCTCGGCGACCTCCCGTACCCCCCGGAGCACCCCAAGATGGCGGGCGAGCCGAAGCGGGTCCAGCCGAGCCGCGCGAAGGCCGAACCCGGCGGGGGCGAAGGCTGAACCGAGCGGGTCGGATACTCCCCGGTAGCTGCTAGTCTCTGGCCGCTCAGTTTGACACAAGGGGGAGCACTGTCATGAGTACGAATGCGGCCGGCACCGGCCGAAAGGGCCTGGTTCTGGCAGCGATGATCTTCGCTGTGGCGATGACGTTCATCGACCAGACGATCGTCTCCATCGCGGCACCGAAGATCCAGACCGAACTGCACCTGTCCGGGACAGGCGTGCAGTGGGCGATCAATTCCTATCTGCTGGCCATGGCGGCGTTCTTCGCGTTCGGTGGAAGGCTTTCCGACACCTTCGGCCACCGCCGGATGGTCGTCATCGGGGTCATCGTCTTCGCCGGGGCCTCGGCCCTGTGCGGGCTGACGCCGACCGGTTCGCTGGCGCAGACCTGGATCATCTTCTTCCGCGCCGTGCAGGGCCTCGGCGGCGCGCTGATGTACCCGGCGGCGCTGGCCATCGTGGTCAACACCTACGAACTGCGGGAACGCGGACGGGCGTTGGCCCTGTTCTTCGGTATCGCCGGCGGCCTGACCGCCGTGGGCCCGATCCTCGGCGGCTACCTGACCGAGTGGACCTGGCGCGGCATCTTCTGGGTCAACATCCCGGTCGCGCTGGTCGCGCTGCTGCTGATCGCCGTCTCCAAGCCGGTCACCAGGTTCCAGGCCGCGCCGATCGACTACCGGGGTCTGGTCCTGATCGTCTGCGGTGTGGCGCTGAGCGTCTTCGGCTTCCAGCAGTCGAGCGTCTGGGGCTGGCACAACCCGGCGATCGGCCTGTCGATCGCCGCCGGCGCGGTACTGCTGGTGCTCTTCTACCGTTACGAGCGCCGCCAGGATTCGCCGTTGATGAACGTGGCGATCTTCAGCGACCGCGCCTTCCTGATGCAGTGCGTGGTGCTCGGCCTGGCGATGACGGTGTTCCTCCCGATGTTCTTCTTCGCCAGCGAGTACGCGGCGCTCTCGCTCGGGCAGACGACCCAGCAGGCCGGTCTGACGCTGCTGTACTTCTTCCTCGGCTTCATGGTCACCGCGCAGATCGGCGGCCGGATGCTGGACCGGGTCGGCGCGAAGCGCCCGGTGGTGGTCGGCTCCGTGATCGCCACGGTCGGGTACTACCTGTGGGCGAGCAAGATGACCTCGCTCGACCTGAACAAGGAGACCTGGTACATCGTCATGGCCGGTGCGGGCATGGGCCTGATGGTCGGCCCCGCCAACACGGACGCGGTCAACCGGGCCTCCAGCCTCTCCTACGGCGAGGCCACCGGCATCACCATGACGGTCCGCAACTACGCCTCCAGCCTCAGCGTGGCCATCCTCGGCACGGTGCTGGTGTCGGTGTTCCAGTCGCAGATCGCCTCCACGCTGGTCTCGCAGGGTGTCCCGGCCGCGACGGCGTCCAAGCTGGCCGCCACCGCCACCCACAACGGCGGCAGCGGTCAGGGCGGCACCGGCACCGGCTCCGGCACCATCCCGCAGTGGGTGCGGCTGGACTTCGCCCACGGCGCGCAGACGGTCTTCTACATCATGGCCGGGATGATGGCCCTGGCCGCCGTTGTCGCCCTGTTCGGGCTGCCCGGCGGTGTCCAGGCCGACAGCACGGCGTCCACGCCGGCCGAGGAAGCAGCGACCGCCGCCTGAGCAGTCGCCGCCGCATCACCGCAGCACCCGAGCCGCCGGACCGTTGACCGGTTCAACGGCCGGCGGCTCGGCCGTTCCGTGCGTACCGGGCGAGCACCGGGCCCGTACCCGGCGACCGGCCGTCAGCCGGACTGGCGCACCACCAGCTGCGTGCCCAGCACGATCCGGCGCGGCGCCCGCCGCCCGACGAGAGACGCGCGTGGAGCCTCCCGGCGCGCGGGACGGGCCCGCCGCGGTCGCGGCGGGCCCGGTGGAACCCCCCTCGGTCAGGACGCCGTGCACTCGGGACCCGCGCTGATCAGCTCCCACGACGGCACCCCGACCGCCTTCGGCGCCGGCTACAAGGCGCATCTCGCAGCGCTCGGCTGAGCGGAGCTACGGGCGGGTGACACGGGGGCGCCCACCCCGCGACGGCTGATACGCGGGCCGGTCCGGCTCCAGGTCCCGGTCCGCCACCAGCGGCAGCCGGACCAGCGCCCTGGCGCCACCGGCCGCAGCCGACGGCCCGGCCGACTCCGGGGCGGCCTGGCCCGCGTCCGCGCGCTCCGCCAAGGCAGAGTCCGCGCCTGCGCACCGCTCGTCGGCGCGGGCCGGGTTGACGCGGGCCGGGTCGGCGCGATCCACCTCGCCGCGCTGCGGATCGGTGAACTCCGCGGTGCCGCCGAGCCGCTGGGCGATCGTCCGGACCAGCGACAGCCCGAGACCCGAGCCGCCCGCCGTACGGTCGCGGGCGGCGTCCAGCCGCACAAAGCGGTCGAACACGCGCTCACGGTCCTCCGTTGCGATGCCGGGCCCGTCGTCCGCGACCACCAGCCACGCCTGCCCGTCGCGCACCGAGACGCTCACGGTCACCTCGGCGCGGGCGTGCCGGGCGGCGTTGTCCAGCAGGTTGCGCAGCAGCCGACCGACCATCACCTCGGGTCCACCCACCAAGGCCGGTTCGAGACCCGCGGCCCGGATGCGCGGTCCCGCATCCGCCGCGCGCACCGTTGCGCGCACCGCCGGGTGGGCCGCCAGATGGGCGCGTTCGGCGATCTGCTCGGCCGCCAGGTCGGCGAGGTCGACCCCGGCGGGTGCACTCCGGCCGGCCTGGCCCTCCTCGGCCGTGGCGAGCAGCAGCAGGTCCTCGGTCAGGGCCTGCAGCCGAGCCGTGTCGGCCAGCGCGTCGGCGACCACCACGGGCCAGTCGGCCTCGTCCGGGTGCGCCAGCGGCACCTCCAGTGCGCTGCGCAGCACCGCCAGCGGGCTGCGCAGTTCGTGCGAGGCGTCGGCGACCAGCCGCCGCTGCTCGTTCAGCGCGCGTTCCAGCCGGTCCAGGGTGACGTTGGTGGTGACCGCCAGCCGGCTGATGCCGTCCCCGGACGGCGGCACCGGCACCCGCTCGTCGAAGGCCCCGTCCCCGATCTCGGCCATCCGCCGCCGGATGGCCTCCACCGGGCGCAGGGCGCGGCCGGTGACCAGCCACGCCACCAGGGCGACGAACAGCGCACTGCCCGGCACCAGGTACCAGCCGAGGATCTGGTCCACCTGTGACCTGGCCGCGTCCGCGTCCGAGGGGTCGACCATCACGTAGACGGTGATCCGCTGCGCCGGGAGCCCGTGGATACCGGTGAGTTGAACCAGCGCCGCGCTGGACACCTGGTCGCTGGGCAGCCTGAGGACGGTGACGGTCCGTCCGTCCAGCGGTGCCGCACCCGCGCCCCCGTCCGCGACATGCCGGGGCAGCCGTATGGTCATCTGCTCGACGTCGTAGAGCTGGTCCGGCGGGTAGGGCGGAAGTGTGGCGAAGGGGACCCCGGCGGGCCCCGCGTAGTCCTGGAACACCCCCCGCTCGACCAGCCACCGCCCGTCCGCCCCGACCAGCAGGAACGGCGACCGGGGGTAGACCCCATCGGCCCAGTGGCCGCCGGCGGCCCCGTAGCTGATGCTCTGCAGGTCGGTCCAGCTACGGTCGTTGACCGTCGACATGGTCCGGTCGTACACGGCGTTGCCGACCAGCAGCGTCGCGAGCCCGGAGGCCAGCAGCGAGGCGGCGGCGGCCGCCAGCGCGGCCCGGGTACGCACCGAGGTCCGCCGCCAGCCGCGCGGCCGCTCACGCTGGTGTCCGCGCACTCGTTCACGAGGCCGTTCGCGCGGTCGCTCACGCGGTGACTCGGCCGGAGCTGTGCGCGAGCCGACCGCCCCCCGCTCCCCGCTTGCCCTAGCCGCGCGCATCGGGGACCAGCCGGTAGCCGCTGCCGCGCACGGTGCTGATCCCACAACGGGCGCCGGGGAGCGCCAGCTTCTTGCGCAGGGCGGCTATGTAGACCTCGACGATGTTGACGTCGCCGCGAAACGCGCTGTCCCAGACCGCGTCCAGGATCTCCCCCTTCGGGACGGCTTCGCCCGCGCGGCGGGCCAGACACTCCAGCACCCCGAACTCCTTGGCGGTCAGCCGGACCGGGGTGCCCGCGACGGCGCAGCTGCGCGCCGCCGGGTCCACGCTCAGGTCCCCGACCTCCAGCCGTACCGGACGGGCGACGGCCCCGCGCCGCAGCAGGGCCCGCAGCCGCGCGGTCAGCACCACGTACGAGAACGGCTTGCTGAGGAAGTCGTCGGCCCCGCAGTTCAGCGCCTCGGCCTCGTCGTACTCCCCGCTCTTGGCGGTCAGCATCAGGATCGGCACCGGGCTGCCGGCCCGGCGCAGGGCCTCGCAGACCCGGAATCCGTTCATTCCCGGCAGCATCAGGTCCAGCACGATGGCCGCGTAGTTCCCGGACATGGCCAGCTCCAGGCCGCTGACACCGTCACCCGCCACGTCCACCGCATAACCCTCGGCGCTCAGCCCCCGGCTGAGCGCCTGCGCGAGCCTCGCCTCGTCCTCGACCATCAGTAGCCGCATCGGGGCAGCATAGGCGAATTCCCAACGCCACGACAAACCCGGCCGGAATGTCGCTGATATCCATTCTGAAGAAATCCTCAGGTTCTTTTGGCCGCCGTTCAGGTGAGATTTTCTAACGTCACGCCATGAAATCGAGGCGGACTCTCCCCTGGCTGCTGGCGGCAGTGCTGAGCTGCGTGTACAGCGCGGTGTCAATCGAGCGGCAGCGGCGGATGTTCAGCACCGGATTCGATCTGGGCATCTTCGACCAGGCGGTTCGCGGCTACGCCGGCCTGGGCTCCCCGCTCTCCGCCCTGAAGGGGGCGGAATTCAACCTGCTGGGCGACCACTTCAGTCCGGTCCTGGCTCTGCTCGCGCCCGCCTACCGGGTTTTCCCGCACGCCGAGACGCTGCTGGTCGCCCAGGCACTGCTGCTCGCCCTGTCCGCCGTACCGGTCACCCGGGCCGCGATCGCGGTGGTCGGCACCGTCGGCGGCACCATGCTCGGCGCGGCCTACGGGCTCTCCTTCGGCCTGCAGTACGCGGCCGCGTTCGACTTCCACGAAGTCGCGTTCGCGGTACCGCTGGTGGCCATGAGCGTGGCCGCGCTGAGCCGGAACGAGGAACGGGCGGCGGTGTGCTGGGCGCTGCCGCTGCTCCTGGTGAAGGAGGACCAGGGGCTGCTGCTGGCGGCCGTCGGGGTCTACGTCTGGTGCCGCGGCCGGCGGCCGCTCGGCGCCGGCGCCGTGCTGCTGGCGGTGGCGTCCACCGTGCTGCTGACCACCGTGGTGATACCGGCGTTCAACCTCGACGGGACGTACGCCTACTCCGGCATGGGTGCGGCGACCGGGGGCGATCCACTGAGCCGGCTGCTGCTGCCCGCGACCAAGGAGCACACCGTGCTGCTGCTCCTCGCACCGACGCTGTTCCTCGCCCTGCGCTCGCCGCTGGTCCTGCTCGCCGTACTGCCGCTGGCCGCCAGGTTCTGGGTGCTCTCGCCCGCCTACTGGGGCATCGGCTACCACTACGACGCCGAGCTGATGCCGATCCTCTTCCTGGCCATGGCGGACGGGCTGCGTCGGGCGAAGCACGCCGACCGCCGCGCCTGGACGCTCCGGGTGGTGCCGGGCATCCCCGCCGCCGCACTGGCCGTCGCGCTCGCCGCGACCCTGTGGCTGCCGGTCGGAGACCTGGCTGCCCAACTCACCGCACCGGCCGCACCGGCCGCGGCGCGCGGCGCTCTGGACGTGTCGGCCGCCCGCCGCGTGCTCGCGCTGATCCCCGACGGGGCGTCGGTCGCCGCCGCCAACCGGCTGGCGCCGCAGCTCACCGACCGCTGCACCGTCTCGCTGTTCCCCTACCTCACCGCCCCCGGCGCCCACGGGGACTGGTCGCGCCCCACCGCGCGCTGGGTCGCCCTGCAGGACCGCCCCGACCCGTTCCCGCTCGGCGTCCAGCAGCAACTCGCCGCCCGCGCCCGCCTCCCCGCCCAGGGCTACCACCAGATCGCCACCGGCGGCGGCGTCACCCTCTACGCCTGGACCCCCAACCCCGCCCCCACCCGCCACCCATGACCCACGAGGCCGCAGGCGGGTGGCAGGCGCCGGGGCGATGGGGGGACGCGGTCAGCGGGAGACGTTAACCGCCTGAGCGTCATCCGCCCGAGACGTGGGTCATGATCCAGAAGACCCAGACCGGAAGCCAGAGCACTGAGAGCACGAGTCCGCCAATGGCGAGGCCGCGGCCGCTCTGACCGGTTTCGCGGATCTTCCCGAAGGCGACCAGCGCGAGGATCACGCTGAGCGGTATCCCCCCGGCCAGACCGGCCATGAACGACGATATGGCATAGCCGTTGGGCCCATAGATCCTCGGTGCGTAGTGACCCGGCGGCGTTTGGCGCGGGTACGAAGGGAGTCCGCCGCGTGAAGGTGAAGGTGAAGGCTCCGCAGGTGCAGAATCGGACACGGGGGCATCGTGAGAGGTCACAGAGCGTTCCAAGTGTGTTCGTTTGACTCGCTGTCAGCCGCGCGATCATACGGCGGCCGACACGCCCACCAACACAAGCCCGCCAGGCCCGTCAGGTTGCAGAGCCCCCGATCGGCAACGTCCGCTCAACCCCCGCGGCCGTGCAGAATGCCTCGCAGACCCAGTTTGGCTGGAAGTCGTCGCCAATCACGGCCCTGACCTGAGGATCCTTGAGCACACGGGACTCCCCGGGCGAATGCCCGCAACTGACCGATGGTGCCGCCGCCGCGCACCAGGTATCGCGACTGCGAAGCAGCATCCAGTCGCCGGCCACCGTCACGTTGGCATGTGGAATCCGCGAGTAGTGCCGCGACCGAACATTGGGCAGGCAGGTACAGCACGGAGGGGTGAGTACATCGTTGTGCAGCCTTACCGTCGCACGACCTGCCACGGCCCGGACTTGTCCCGCCCAACACCAGGAAGATCAGCTGGCGATCAGCATGCCTGAGAGCTGGTGCTTTCACAATCAGTGACTACTTGCACATCCTCCGTTAGGGTGAGGACGGGCCCCACTTCTCGCCTCGATCTGCCTGATGTGCCAAAATCGCACCATGGGGACCGAGACGAGTTGGCATGACGTAGGTGCTCGCGTAGGTGAGGCCAGACGAGCTGCTGGTCTCACGCAAGGACAGCTGGCTGACCAGATGGGGCTGGATCGCACAGCGGTCTCAAAGATCGAGAGCGGCAGTCGAAGGATTGCGGCGTTGGAGCTCACACGCCTAGCTGATGCTCTTGGCTTGCCCCTTGATCACTTCCTCGCCACACCCGCATTGGTGCTGTCAAACCGCCAACCATTGGTTGAGGAAGTTGAGTCTGATGCCACCAAGTCAGCTTTTCGTACGCAGGCACTGCTCGGCGCTTGGCTTCGCGATGTGCATCAGGCGCGTGAGCTAGGATTCCTGCCGCTGCGCGAGCTGTGGACATACCCCGATCCCGTCGAAGGCATCGAGTCCTACCGGACAGCGGCCCGTTGGGTACGAAGGAGGCTGGGCAACGCGACGGGTCCCCTTCAGTCCATGGCATCGCTTTGTGCCCTGGCGGGACAGTGGCCCCTTGTTGCCGAAATCCCAAGCGACGGCGCGTCATTGATCGATGGCGGCGTGGCCGTTTCAATCATCAGCCTGCGTGGCGACCCGGGTCGTCGCCGTGCGACTGCGGCACACGAACTCGGGCACATGGTTCTTGGAGATGCATATTCGAATGATCTCGGCGTGCACGCCTCCGCCATGGACCGTGAACGCGCGATCGAAGCATTCGCTGCCGAGCTTCTTCTTCCCGCCAGGGCGATTGGCGATTCTTGGGTAAAGCAGAAATCAGATAGGGAGCAGCTTGTCAGGGTCGCTGCAACGTTCCGAGTCTCATGGAGTCTTGCACTAGCCCAGGCCGAACGGGCGGGCGTTATCGAGAGCGCCTCAAAAAGTAGCCTTATGGCGCGTACGCCTACGCGAGCCGAATTTCTCGAGGCGCTTGGCTGGGCACCGGAGCCGGACCTCTCCTCCGTAAGAGTCGCACCCGACTATGCCGCAGCAATTTTCAGAGCCTACCAGGCCGGAAAGCTGACGCGGGCACGTGCCGCTGAAATGCTGCACGGTGAAGTTACACAAGATGACCTGCCCGCCGAAGAAAATGTGGAATGTTAATGACTGACGCCAGTCACGGCATTCTCATTTTGGATGCCACACTCCTGAATCATTCAGCCAGAGCGGACAATATCGATTTTCTCGGTGCATATCTCCGAGGGTTTGAGTGCTGGACAACTGATGTGGTTCTTGATGAACTCAAGGCCGGATATCCCCAATATCCGGAGTTGCAGCGTGCCGTCAGCGCCGAGTGGGTTTCCAGTGATCCTCTGGACTCTCTCCACGGCGTAACCTCATATGCCCTGTGGCTTCGACGAGTGGGCGCGAGTGTCCGACACAGAGGAGAGGCCAGCATTTTTGCTTGCGCCGAACTCCGCCACGGAGTAGCTATTACGGATGACCGAGAGGCTGCAAAGGTGGCTGCTTCTCATGACCTCGAAGCACACGGGACGCTATGGCTTCTTGCCCGTCTTCTAAGGCAAGGATCAGTGACTCCTGTGGAGGCGGCACACTTCATCGATGCCCTCCTGATCCATGGGGCTCGGTTTCCATGCAATGGTCGATCGTTCCCAGATTGGTGCAAGGACAAGGGACTCCCGACTACCTGACGATCGATGGTCGCACGCCTGGCGTGGGTCGCCTTGGCGCTCCGTAACGAACAGCGGCCGAAGCAGGCACCGAGGCAGCCACCTGGGGAACCATCTGGCACGTAAGTGGCACGAGGGCGATCAGCACTCTGAGTGCCACCAGTAACGGCCGAGGCCCAGCTCAGGGGAATCATCCCTCTGAACTGGGCCTTCGTCGTACTCCGCGATCACTCGCGTCAGGTGGGCACAGACGGTTTCGAACCGCCGACATCTGCTTTGTAAGAGCAGCGCTCTACCGCTGAGCTATGCGCCCTGGGCGAGAGCTAAGAATACCCGCTCGTCGGGGTGGTCGACGTCGGGCCTGGTGCGGTGGGGGTGAGGGGGGTGCGAGGATGGGGCGCGTGGGCCGTGGCGGCCTGGTGGCGGGGCTGGCGGGAGCGGGAGAAGACGTGGCGTCGGGATCAGCGCGGTGGCGTCGTGGCGAAGCGGTTCGCGCGGAGGCGCAGGCCGCCAAGGACGCCGCCGCACAGGCGTTCTACGAGCTGGACACGGTGCAGCGGGACGTGCTGATCTCGGTGGAGGCGGTGTCCGCCTCCGACGACTCCCCCGGGGCCAAGCGCGCCGTCGCGGACTTCGCCGCAATGGGGCGGCGGATCGACGAGGTCAGCAGCGCGTACATCTCCGCGCTGGACGCGCACGACCTGGACGCCGAGGAGCTGGACCCGGCGGTCGCCGCGCAGGCGCGACAGCAACTGGAGCAGTCCCGGCAGCAGCTGCTGTCGGTCAAGGCGGAGCTGGAACGGTTCGCCGGGTTCCTGGAGCCGCTGGTCGCGGCGGCGGAGACCCGGCTGGCGCAGGTCGGGCCGGCCGTGGAGCGGGCGAAGCAGTCGTGGCTGGCCGCCAGCAACGCCCTGGACGAGGTCCGGGCCGCGCGGCTCGGCCCGGACGAGCTGGCGCGCCGACTGGCGGCCCTGGGACCGCAGCTGACGCTGATGGGCGAGGGCGCGGGACGGCACGGCGTCCAGACGGTGCTGCAGACGGCGTCGGAGGTGCAGCGCACCGCCGAGGCGGTGCGGGCCGAGGCCGAGCGGCTGCCGCAGCAGGCACGGGAGGTCGACCAACGGCTGGCCTCGCTGCGCACCCGCACCCAGGCCCTGGAGACGCGGGCCGGGAACCTCGGCCCCACCCTGAGCGAATTGCGCCGCCGCTTCAGCGCCGAGTGCTGGCAGGACCTGCAGAACGTCCCCGAGCAGAGCGAGGCGGCGGTCCGCAGCGCCCAGGACCGGCTGGCCGAGGCGGCCAAGGCCAGGGACGAGCTGCGCTGGGACGACGCCACCGGTGTGATCGCCACCGTCCGGACGCTGCTGAGCACCGCCGACGGCGCCGTCGCCGTGGTGAACGAGCGGCTGCACTCGCTCAACGAGGCCCAGCGCGCCCCGGAGGCCGAGATCGAACGCACCCGGTTCGCGGTACGGGACGCCCAGCGCCTCGCCATGGCCGGACGCAGCGCGCCGGATCCGCGCCACGCCGCGCCGCTGGACGCGGCGGTCGCCCGGCTGGACGGCGCGGCCGAGGCGCTGACGGGTCGTCACCCGGATTACTGGCACTTCCTGACCGAGATGGCCGCGGTGCGGGAGACGGCGGCGCAGGTGGTACAGGCGATCCGCGAGGAGCGCGGAGCGGGCAACCGCTGACGGACCGGCCCTGACCCCGGTCGCGGGTGGCCGGGTACGCCGTAGAGTACGGCCATGCCTCGTTATGACTACCGTTGCCGTTCCTGTGGTGCCACCTTCGAGCTGCGCCGCCCGATGTCCCAGTCCGACGCCCCGGCCATGTGCCCGGCCGGACACGAGGACGCCGTGAAGCTGATGTCCATGGTCGCCGTCACCGGCACGGCGTCGGGCGGCTCCGCGCCGAGCGCGGGCCAGGGCGGGGGCGGCGGCTGCTGCGGTGGCGGCTGCTGCGGCTGAGCGGGACGCTCCCAGCTGAGTGGAACGCCCTCGGCTGAGCAGACGCCTCCGGCTGGGCGGGCTGCAGCGGCCGAGCGGGCTGCTGCGGCGCGGATCGACGCGCCTGCCGTCGCCGCGCGCTCGGCGGTAGACCGCAGTGGGCCGGCCGGGTGCTGCGGCCGTGCCCAGCGCGTACGCGCGCGTGCTGCGCGGGGCGAGGGGGGTTGCCGCGCGGGGCGAGGGTTGCCGGGAGGGCGCGCCGGTCACATCATGGAGCAGTCGGCCGTCACTCGTCTCACCCCCGTTGGGAGGCGGCGATGAAACTCCAGGACAGCCTGCCTGTGGATCACCGACTGGGCCAGGTCTACCGCTACAGCGCGGGGACGATCGGCCTCTTCCTCGTGGTCTTCGGCATCTTCGGCTTCACCAACCACGTGGGATTCTTCAGCACCCACGGCGACAAGGTCGCGGGCATGAGCAGCAACGGCCTGCTCAGCCTGCTGTCCGTACTGTTCGGCGTGCTGCTGATGGCCGGTGCGGTACGGGGCGGGAACGACGCCTCCACCCTCAACATCTGCGTCGGCGTGCTCTTCATCCTCAGCGGTTTCGTGAACCTAGGGCTCCTCGACGGCAAGCACAACTTCCTCGCCTTCCACATGCAGAACGTGCTGTTCAGCTTTGTGGTCGGCGTGCTGCTGATGATGTTCGGAATGTACGGCAGGGTGACCACCCACCTGCCCTACGACAACCCGTACTGGAAGGAACGCCACCCCAAGGCGGCCAAGCGGCAGCATGTCGACCTGCCCACCTCGGCGCTCCCCCAGGGCTGACGTACCGAGCAGGGCTGACGCACCGAGCAGGGCTAATGCACCAGGCCCGCACCGCCGACCTGGACCCGTACCCGGGCGAGCAGCTGCCGGACGATCTCCTCGCCGGCGGCCACCCCGACCTGTGCCAGCGAGGTGACGCCGGGCGCGGCCCACCCGGCGTCCGCCAGCTCGCCGTGTCCGGGACGGAACCCGGCGTCGGCCGCGAGCAGCAGCTCGGCGTCGAGCAGCGAGTCGCCGGCGGTCAGCACCGTGGCGGCGCCGGTCCGCCGTTCGACCTCGGCCAGTGCGGCGGACTTGGTCAGCGGCTGCGGCACCAGGTAGATCTTCCGTCCCTGCAGGGACACGGTGTAGCCGCGCTCGTCGGCCCACGCGGTGAGTTCCGGGACCCACCCCGGCGGCAGCAGCTCCCGCTCCACCACCAGGTAGGCGAAGAGGTCCTCGGCGACCCGGCGCTTCAGCGTCCACTCCGGGTCGGCGCTCAGCGCGAGGTGCCGCACCACCTCGTCCAGCGGCGCGCAGTTCTGCGTGATCATGGCGAGGACCTGGGCGTGCCAGTCCTCGTCGGTGACCCCGTCCACCAGCAGGTGACCGCCGTTGGCGCAGATCGCGTAGCGCGGCGCCCAGCCGGGCACCGGACCGGGCAGGTGGACCCGCTGGTACTGGGCCCGGGTCCGGGTGGTCACCGGGACGAACTCGGCCGCCGCGATCAGCTCCACCAGCATCTCGGCGCAGCGCTCGGTCATGAACGACAGCGGCCTGCCGTGATGCACCTCGACCGTGAGCAGCCGGGGGGCCAGCTCGTCGGACATGTCGAGGGCCAGGGCGCGCGGCGAGTAGATCAGGGTGCGGTCCAGGTCGCTGCCGACCAGGAAGCGCCCACCGGGGTTCACCGTGCCGCTCATATCGCCGTGCCCTCCTCGCCGGTCGCGCCGCGCGTGAAGTGGGGGTGGATCAGTCCGACACAGCTGTACGGCAGGCCGTCGACCACCTCCACCGGTACGTCGCGCTGCTCGGCCAGCAGCCGTACGTGCCCCAGCTCCGCCTCGGCCCCGCTGCGGACCAGCACCTTCCAGGGCACCCGCCGCAGCAGTACCCGGGTGGTCTCCCCCACGCCCGGCTTGACCAGGTTGACGCTGTTGATGCCGTACTCCTCGCTGATGCGCTCGACAGCGGACCAGCCGGACCAGTCCGGCTCCCGGCCGGACTCCCGGCCCCGCCCACCATCGGAGGCTACGGCGGTCAGCTGCACGCCAGGGAAATGCGCGGTGACGGCGTCGAGGAACTCCGCCGACACGTCGGCGCCGGCCAGCTCGCGGTAGAACTTCGCGCCGTGGAAGTCGTCGGGTCCGATCAGCCCCGGCCGCAGCACCGTCCGCGACACCAGGCCCGAGACGGTCGAGTTGAGGCAGGCCGAGGGGATGAGGAAGTCCTCGCGGGTGCCGTAGGTCCGGACGCAGTGGCCCGGGTCGGCGAGCACCGCCAGTTCGGGGTTGAACTCCGTGCCGCGCAGGGCCTCGGCGAGTTCGCGGGTGATCGCGCCCTTGCCGGTCCAGCCGTCCACGAAGACCACGTCGGCGGCCCGGTGACGGTCCGCCAGGTAGCGCAGGGCGACGGTGTCGATCCCGCGTCCCCGGACGATGGACACCGCGTAGTGGGGCAGGTCCAGGCCGTGGGCGTACTGCGCCCAGCGGCGCATCAGGATGCCGACCGGCGTCCCGGCCCGGGCCAGCGAGGCCAGCACGGCCCCGTGGCCGCGCTCCGCGAGCACGGTCTCGGTGACCCGGGCGACCGCCTCGGCGATCCGGGCGGCGGAGTCGCACAGCGCCTGCTGGAACAGGTCCTGGTACGCGGCGGTGGGCTGGTACTCGACCGGCAGCGATTCGGCGTAGTGGGCGCCGCCCTGCTGGATGGCCTCCTCCCGCTCCTCGATGGGCGCCTCCAGGGTGACCTCGGAGAGGTCCTTGAGCAGCCAGGACACCTCGTCGGCCCGGTAGGACGAGAACGCCGGACCATGCAGCGCGGGCGGAAGTACGGCAACCGCGCCCACACCGGCGGCACCGGTCGCCCCGGACCCGGTCGCCCCGGACCCGGTCCCCGCCGGGCGGGGGCGGTGGGCGGGGACGGTGGCGAGCAGCACCTGGCCGGTCACCGCGCGCAGCCGGTCGAGCAGCCCACGGCCGGGGGCGTGCAGGGGTGCACGATCGCCCTGGTCGTCGACGACCAGCACGACGGCGTCGAAGCGGCGGCTCAGGTCGCGTCCGGGTGCGACGTTGTACGCGTAGCGGGTGCCCTCGCCGTCGGACGGGGCGTCGTGCGCGGGGAAGGCCAGCCGGGTGCGCAGGGCGTAGCCGGGGTCGTCGACCGCGAGCGCCGGGGAGCGGGTCGTGGTGGAGAACAGGACCTCCACCCCTGATCCGACCACCTCCTGCAGCGCCGCCGCGAGGCGCAGCGGGGCGTACATCAGCTCCTCGCTGCCGAGGACCAGCACCCGCGAGCGGGCCTCCGGCGCCCCGGGCACCCCGGCCTGCGCCGCCGGCCCAGCCTCCACCGCCGGCCCGGGGACCGCCGCCGGCCCGGGGACCGGGTCCAGTGCCTCCGCCAGTCGTGCCGCCATGGCCGGAAGTGCGGCGTCCAGGCGCCGGCGGTCCTCGGCGACGAACCCGTGCCGCCCGCCGTCGCGCAGTCCGCGCGGCCAGCCCAGCTCCACCCGGGTCAGCGCACCGCGCGCACCGCCCTGCGGGACCGTGCAACCGGCCCGCGACTCCTCGGCCGCGACCAGGGCCGCCGCGCGCTCCAGCACCGCCTCCGGCAGCCGGACCGTTCCGGTCGCCAGGGCCACCACGTCCAGGCGCACGCCCAGCTCGGCGGCGGTCTTCTCGAACTGCTCGCGGCACTCCCGGTCGCGCAGGTCGACCAGGGCCGCGACCACGTAGCGGGAGCGCGGGCAGCGCCGCTGCAGCGCCGCGACCGTGTTGAGCACGGTGCGTCCGGTGGACAGTTCGTCGTCCACCAGCACCAGCGGTCCCGCGCCGGCCAGGAAGTCGGGGTCCTCGGGCAGCAGCAGATGGGAGGTCGCGTGCGAGTGCTCCTCCTCGAAGCCGCCGAAGGGCTCAAGTCCGGTGATCTGCCGCCGGGTCGAGTGCAGGTACGGCGCGGAGGCGCCGGATGCGCCGCCCAGGCCGTCCGCGACGCAGTGGCCCAGGCCGGTCGCCGTCTCCGCGTAGCCGAGCACCACCGCCTCGGCGGCCTCGGCCTCGCCCAGCAGCCCGCGTACGGTGACGCCCAGCTCGAAGCCCGCCCGGTACACCCGCTCGGGCCGCTGCGGCAGGTGCTTGCCCAGGACCTTCGACACCAGCAGGTGTGCCCGGCGGGGGTTGTTCCGCAGCGCCACGCCGACCAGCTCGCGCACCGACGGATCCGGCACGCGGACGCCGAGCCGCTGCTCGACCCACTCCCCGGCCCAGGTCCGGCCGTCCGGGTTCTGCTGCTCCACTGTCATCGTGCTGCTTTCCTCGTCGGTGCTGCGGTGCTTGGTACTGCGGTGCTTGGTACTGCGGTGCTTGGTACTGCGGTGCTTGAGCTGCCCCGGGGCGTCACTGCGGGCAGACGCAGGCGGCCAGGAGTTCCGCGAAGGTCACGTCCTCGCGTGCCACCCCGAACACCGAGGCGCGCAGCATCACCCGCTGCGCCCAGGCCCGGTGCGGCTTCACCTCGTTCATCTTGTTCGTGTACGCGGACCGGAGCACCCCACCGCCGGACCGGTCCTGGTGCAGGATGTCCATCGCGTCCGACCACTCCTCATGGGTGGCCACGGACAGGGCGTGCACGGCGGGGACGTGGCTGGGGTGGATGCAGGTCTTGCCGAGCAGCCCGTTCGCCCGGTCGAGTTCGATCTCCCGGATCAGACCGTCCAGGTCGTGCTCGATCAGCTTGCGGCGGACCCCGTCCGTCGGCGGCTCGGTGTCCTCGAACGGGGAGCTGCGCAGCTGCGGCTTGAACTTGCGTTCCTGCACCGGGAAGTACTCCCACACCGGCCCGGTCACGGTGTACCCGCTGCCGTCGGAACGGCCGAGGACGTTCACCACGTCGCCGATCACCGAGGCGACGAGCTGCACGTCATAGGCGGTCAGCTCGGGCGGGCGGCGCAGCCCGTACGCGGAGCTGAGGTCGGTGACGCCGAGCCGTACCGCCAGGATCTGCTCGCGGTACTTCTCCAGCACCCGGGATATCCCGAAGAGGGTCTCCGCCCGGGTCTCCAGGTGTGCGAGCTCCGGCGACTCCAGCACCGGCATGGCGAACAGCCGCAGACCGGTCTCGGAACGCACCTGCTCCAGCGCCTCCAGGAACGGAAGCCCGGTCTCCTCGGTGAACTTGGGGACGACGAAGCCCGAGAGCACCCGCAGCGCGGGCCCGAGCCGGGCGGCCAGGTCGGTGATCTGCGCGGCATGCCGGACCCGGACGAACAGCAGCGGCAGCTGCTCCGGCGCCCGCTCCCCCGCCGCCGGGCCAGCCGCCCGGTCCGCCCGGCCCGCCTCCTCAGCCGCCAGCCTGCTGAGCTGGCGGACCAGGTTGGCCTCCGCGTCCGGGACCTCGCGGTCGTCGATGGCGTCCTCCAGGCAGAGCACCATGGAGACCACGCCCTGGGTGGCCTGCCTGCGGATGTCCTCCACCAGGTGCGGCCGGGTCGCCGGCGAGTAGAGCGTCGCACCCAGCGCGGTGGACAGCACCGACGGATCGCTGTGCCGGTCGAAGGCGACGGGCTCGTGCAGGAAGAGGCGCTGCCGGATGTCCCGGTCCAGCTGGGGGAAATGGCGCATGGGCCCCTTCCTCGGATTCGACGGTACGACGGATGACAGGCACGGGTGCCTGACGGTGGGGACTGCCGAGGCCGTGACTGCACGGTGGCTGACCACGAGGAGGGAGACCTACCGGGGGACGCGGCCGGCGGTGCGGCCGGATGACGTCCTTGACGGGATACCTCCACGAGGCCACCGGGGCCTTAGCGGCACATCGTACGTAAGACCGGGACGGAAAGCTGCAGGGAAACACGACGTTCTCGGAATGGTGGCCTCCCCTTAACACGGCGCGGCCCACGGCGGAGCAGGCGGCCCCCGCACGGCACCGCACCGCAGGTCATCCACACCGCCCCGGGTCGCCTTCCCGGGTGACGGCCCCGCATTGTCCCCGCACCCCGCCGGACGGCAGGATGGGGACATGACGAAGGTCCTGCCCAAGGGCTCCAACACCACGCTCGGCGGCAGCGTGGCGGCTGTGCGCGCCGTACTCCGCTGGCGCATCGTGCCCGGGACCCCGGATGTCGACGTGTCCGCGCTGCTGCTCGGCGCAGACGGCCGGGTGCGCTCGGACGAGGACTTCGTGTTCTACAACCAGCCCCGGCACCCCACCGGGCTGGTCCGGCACCGCTCCAAGGCACGGCTCGACGGGGAGGTCACCGACACCATCGACATCGACCTGGACCGGCTGCCCGCCGAGGTGCACCGGGTCGTGGTCGGCGGCTCGGTCGAGGGCGGCAGCTTCGGCGACATCAGCGGGCTGCACATCCTGCTGTTCGACATCGCGGGCGGCCCGGGCGCGGAGCCGCTGGCGCGCTTCGACATCACCGACACGAGCAGCGTCACCGCGCTGCTCTGCGGAGAGCTCTACCGGCGTGGCGGCGCGTGGAAGTTCCGCGCGATCGGGCAGGGCTACTCGTCCGGGCTGGTCGGGCTGGCGACGGACTTCGGCATCACCGTCGAGGAGGACGAGGAAGCGGCACCCCCGGCCGCGTCCCAGCAGGCCGGCGCCGTGCCCGAGACCGTGCCCGCACAGCAGTCGCAGCCGCAGCCCCAGCCGGACGCGCCGCCCCGGCCCCAGCCGCAGCACGAACCGGCGCCGGAGCCCCCCGCATCGCCGGTGAACCCCCCGCCGGTGAATCCGCCGCCGGTAAGCCCCCCGCCGGTGACCGGCGCGCCGCCCACGCCGGGCACGGGCTACGGCTACCCGCCGCCGCGCCCGACCCTGCTGCCCGAACCGGCCGGCTTCGCCCTCCCGCTCCAGGGCCCGCAGTTCCAGCCCAACAACCGCTGAGCACCCGCCGAACAGCCCCGCGACGCCCCCGCCGAGCACCCCCCGCGACGCCGCCACCGGGCAGCGCCCCCGCGCCTCCGGGCGTCAGCTCGCCGGCTTGTACCCCCGCTGCCACTGCAGGCCCCACCCGTACAGCCGGTCCAGCTCCGCCTGGAACCCGTACACGTAGCGGGCCTCCCGACGCACCGTCAGCGCGCCGTCCCGGTTCTCGATCAGGGCCACCGCGCAGGACCGGGCCTGCGGATGATGCTGGTCGAGCCGCACCTCGATGGGCCGGCCGCCCGGCGGGAACAGCGTCACCACCGCGTGGGTGCGGTCGAACGCGGGCGTCTCGTCGTAGATGTAGACGAAGATCAGCAGCCGCCGGAACCGGTCCCTCTTGTCCAGGTCGATGTACATCATCTCGCCGGACGCCGAGCCGGAACGGTCGTCCCGGCTCAGCCGGATGAACGGCGGGTGCTGCAGGTCCCCGAAGTAGTTTCCGAGCGGCTGGACCACGCCCTTGGTGCCGTCCGCGAGCTCGTACATGCAGCCGAGGTCGAGGTCGACGTCCACCGGACGGTCCCCGGAGGTCTGCGGCACCTCCACGGGACGGAACAGCGCCGGGTGCAGCAGCCCGCGCCAGCGCTGGCGTCCGGTCCTCGGCGGCGCCTCCGCCGCCCGGGTGGTCCAGTGCAGGTTGACCTGCATGGTCCCGCCGACCGTGCCCATCTCGTTCAGCGACACCTGCGGAGTGCCCTTGGTGAGGGTGACCCGGTCGGCCCCCGTGGTGAAGCCCTTGAATCCCGACTTGCCGAATCCGCTGTCGAACCCGGCATCGAATCCGTTGTCGAACCCCTTGTCCGACTTGCGCAGAAAACCCATGATCCCGGCCATGGCTCCACCCCTCCGCTGCCACCTGGGCTGGCCCCTACCCAGCCGGGGGCCTTCGGGCACCACTCTTCCGTACCGGTACGACAGTTGCGAGACGGCTCGGCACTGCCCGGCCCCGCCCCCGGCCATGACTGAAGGTCACAACTCGTGAACCGGTACGATGCGCTCCCCTCCGACGCGATATCGTGCTCCCCGCACGCATGTCGCGGCGTCAACTGCGCCGCCCCGGGGGACACTGCGCCGCACGTCGTTCGCGTACACCAGCGGCCGCGTCCCCCGCCGCCCGAAACCCGAAGCCGAGGCTGACCCCGTATGAACTTCTCCTCCATACAGCTGGTGTGGCTGGCTGTCGGCTGTGCGATAGCCCTGCTCATCGCGGTGGTCATGGGCCTGCTGAGGACGAAGAAGCCCAAGCACGCCGCCGAGGCCAGCGACTCCTGGGAGCGCAGCGAGGAGCGCCGCCGCCGCAAGGAGGCCCTGTACGGGAGCGCGTCCTACGTACTGCTCTTCGCCTGTGCCTCGGTCGCCGCCGCACTGTCCTTCCACGGCCTGGTCGGCTTCGGCCGGGAGAACCTCAACCTGTCCGGCGGCTGGGAGTACCTGGTCCCCTTCGGCCTGGACGGGGCCGCGATGTTCTGCTCGGTGCTCGCCGTCCGCGAGGCCAGCCACGGTGACGCCGCGCTCGGTTCGCGCATCCTGGTGTGGCTCTTCGCCGGAGCCTCGGCCTGGTTCAACTGGGTGCACGCGCCGCGCGGCGGCGACCACAACGGCGCCCCGCAGTTCTTCGCCGGAATGTCGCTGTCGGCCGCCGTCCTGTTCGACCGCGCGCTGAAGCAGACCCGCCGGGCCGCGCTGCGCGAGCAGGGCCTGGTGCCCCGCCCGCTGCCGCAGATCCGTATGGTCCGCTGGCTGCGCGCGCCCGTCGAGACCTACCGCGCCTGGTCGCTGATGCTGCTGGAGAACGTCCGCACGCTGGACGACGCGGTCGAGGAGGTCCGCGAGGAGAAGCGCGAGCGCGAGCTGGCCGCCGCCCGTCAGCGCAGCGAGAGCCGCCGTGAGCGGGCCGAGCTGAAGGCGATCTCGCGGTCCGCGCCGTTGCGCGAGCTGACCACGCTGGAGGCCTCCGGCGGTGCCGGAACCGCGGCCGGACTCGAGCCGGCGTCGACCCGCGGCATACTGCCGCGCCGCCGCCGCGCCGACGCGCTGGAGTCCCCGCTGCCGGCGCAGCCGGAGGAGGACAGCTCGCCGCTGCCGCGCCTGGACTCGCTGGAGAAGAAGCTGAAGGACCTGGAGCAGCAGTTCGGCTGACCGACAGTCACCGCGCTGCTCGGTCACCCACTGCGCTCATTCACGGCGGTCACGCGCAGTAGTCGGCCACAGCGACCGGTCGCGTGCCAGGGAGATCCACTAATCCGGGATCTCCCTGGTCACGCGCCCGAAAGCACTAAAGTGTGACCATGATTGCCAGGCCCGCGACCTCGTCCACGCTCAAGGAGATCAACCTCCGCACGGTCCTTGAGGTGATCCGCGCCGAGCCCCCGGTCTCCCGGGCGGAGATCGCCCGGCGCACCGGGATCTCCAAGCCGACCGTCTCGGCGCTGTTGCAGGACCTGCTGGACATGGGCCTGGTCTCGGAGACGGTCCGGGCCGAACTGGGCCCCACCTACGGCGCGTTGTTCTTCGCACCGCGTCCCGAGGCCGCCTATGTGCTGGCTCTGGACGTCGGCGCGCGGCGGCTGCGCGCGGCGGTCGCGGACCTGGACGGGGTGATCCGGATCCGCCGCGACGTTCCGGCGGAGGGCCTGGACGCGCCCAGGATCGTACGGACGGCCGCCGCGCTGGCCGAGGAACTCAGCGCGGGCGCCGGCATCAGCCGCTCCGCGTTGCGCTACGCGGCGGTGGGCGTGCCCGGCGTGGTGGACCGCAGCGACGGCCGGACCTGGCAGGCCGCCAACGTCGCCTCGTTGGAGGGCTTTCCGGCTCTGGAGTCGTTCTCGGCGGCGCTCGACCTGCCGGTGATCGTGGAGAACGACATCCACCTGGCCGCCCTCGGTGAGCAGCGCCACGGCACCGGCACCGACGCGGACAGCTTCACCTTCCTGTCGGTGGGCACCGGCGTCGGCGCGGGCCTGGTGCTGCGCGGCGAGCTGCACCGCGGTTTCGCGGGCGCGGCCGGGGAGTTGGACTGCGCGGTGGACCCGGCCCGGTTCGAGGCGAACGACCCGTGCGCCACCGCGCTGCTCCGCTACGCCGAGCAGCGGCTGCCCGAGCAGCCCGGCCGGGGTCCGCTGACCACCGAGCTGGTCTTCGCGCTGGCCCGTGAGGGCGACCCGTCCGCCTGCGCGGTGCTGGACGAGGAGGCCCGGCGCATCGTCGGCTACCTGGCCACGGTCGCGGCGGTGGTGGACGTGGAGCTGGTGGTGCTGGGCGGCGGCATCGGCCTGAACGGTGACCTGCTGCTGGAGCGGGTCCGCGAGCGGCTGGCCGCCCGCGTCCCCTATCCGCCCCGGGTGGAGGTCTCCGCCCTGGGCGACGCGGCGGTGCTCACCGGCGCCGTCGCCGTGGCCACCCGCGCCGCCCTGGAGCAGATCCTCACCGAGCGGTTCGCCCCGTCAGGACACCGCAGACCCTGAGGAGACCGGCGTCTGCTCGGCCTCCTCCGCGGCCAGCCGCCGGTTGCGCAGCATCGAGGAGAACAACGCCAGACCGATGAACGCCACCCCGATCAGGCCGGTGACGATCTCCGGGATGGTGTAGCGGATGGAGACCATCAGGATCAGCGCCAGCGCGCCGATGGCGTAGTGGGCGCCGTGCTCCAGGTAGACGTAGTCGTCCAGGGTCCCCTGGCGCACCAGGTAGACGGTGAGCGAGCGGATGTAGAGAGCGCCGATGCCCAGGCCCAGGGTGATCTGGAAGATGTCCTGGCTGATGGCGAAGGCGCCGACGACCCCGTCGAAGGAGAACGAGGCGTCCAGCACCTCCAGGTAGAGGAAGAGGAAGAACGCGGCCTTGCCGGCGACCAGTACGGCGGACTTCCGGGCCGGGGCGGCGGACCGGGCGGCGGCCGTGTCCGGGTCCTCGGCGGACGCCGCGTCCTCACCGTCCTCGCCCGCGTCCTCCTCGCCGGCGTCCTCGAACAGGTTGGACAGGCCGCTGACGGCCAGATAGGTCGTCAGACCCGCGACTCCGGCCAGCAGAACGGTTTCTGCTCCGCCCTGCGCGAAGAACCGCGCGGAGAGCATCAGCACGATCAGCGAAACCACCACGGACAGCTGGTCCAGCTTGCCGACCTTCTCCAGCGGCGCCTCGATCCAGTTCAGCCAGCGGACCTCCTTCTCGCCGAGGATGAAGTCCAGGAAGATCATCAGCAGGAACATCCCACCGAAGGCGGCGATGGCCGGGTGCGCGGCGTCCAGGTGCTGCGCGTAGTTCATGCCGCCGTAGGTCTTCGTGGAGTCCAGGGCCAGCTGGATCACGGTCTGCGGCCCGATGTGCGCCGTCAGCGCCACCACCAGCAGCGGGAACACCAGGCGCATGCCGAACACGGCGATCAGCACACCGACGGTGAGGAAGATCCGCTGCCAGAACGGCGTCATCCGCTTGAGGATGGTCGCGTTGATGACGGCGTTGTCGAAGGAGAGCGAGATCTCCAGGATGGAGAGGATCAGTACGACGCCGAAGCCGTCCGCCCCCCAGAAGTACGCGGCAGCCGCGAGGCCGAGGACCGTGATCCCGAAGGACCATCCGAAGGTGCGGAGGAGCACTGGGGGTCATTTCCTTTCACTTGCGCATGGCGGGCACGACTGCGGGGGCCGTCGGGCACGCTCATGTCCGGTCGCACTCATGAGCAGGCCTCCGACGGCCCCCGCGAATCCCACCACATTTTCTTACTGAACGTTAACCCCAAAGTCCAGGGCAATGCCGCGGAGTCCGCTCGCGTACCCCTGCCCGACCGCCCGGAACTTCCACTCGTTGTTGTAGCGGTAGAGCTCACCGAAGATCATCGCGGTCTCGTTGGACGCGTCCTCGGTGAGGTCGTACCGTGCCAGCTCGCTGCCGTCCGCCTGGTTCAGCACCCGGATGTAGGCGTTGCGGACCTGGCCGAAGCTCTGCAGCCGCGACTCGGCCTCATAGATGGACACCGGGAAGACGATCTTGTCCACCTGCGGCGGGACCATGGTCAGGTTGATCTTGACGACCTCGTCGTCCCCCGCTCCGGTGCCACCGACCAGCTCGTCGCCCATGTGCTCGACCGAACCCTCGGGGCTCTTGAGGTTGTTGTAGAAGACGAAGTACTCGTCGCCCAGGACCCGGCCGTTGGCGCAGAGCAGCGCACTGGCGTCCAGGTCGAAGTCCGCACCGGTGGTAGCCCTCGCCTCCCAGCCCAGGCCGATCTGCACCGCGGTGAGGTTGGGGGCGGCCTTGGACAGGGAGACGTTGCCGCCCTTGGCGAGCGTGACACCCATGTGTTTCTCTTCCCTCCCTGGGGAACGGGCCGCTGACGCGGCGACACCCGAAGGGTCACCGCGTCAGCGGCCTGCCGGCGAACCTGGAACGGACGTGTCGGACGGCGGGCTTGTCGGACGGCGCGCTTGTCAGACGGCGGGCTTGTCGGACGGCGGGCTTGTCAGACGTTGACGCCGAAGTCCTGCGCGATACCGCGCAGGCCCGAGGCGTAGCCCTGGCCGATGGCCCGGAACTTCCACTCGGCCCCGTTGCGGTAGAGCTCGCCGAAGACCATGGCGGTCTCGGTCGAGGCGTCCTCGGTGAGGTCGTAGCGCGCGATCTCCTGGCCGTTCGACTGGTTGACGATGCGGATGTAGGCATCGCGGACCTGACCGAAGCTCTGCAGCCGGGACTCGGCCTCGTAGATGGAGACCGGGAACACGATCTTGGCGACCCCGGCCGGGACGGTCGCCAGGTTGACCTTGATGACCTCGTCGTCGCCCTCACCCTCACCGGTGAGGTTGTCACCGGTGTGCTCGACCGAGCCGTCGGCGGACTTGAGGTTGTTGTAGAACACGAAGTCCTTGTCCGAGACGACCTTGCCGGTCTCGGCCGTCAGGATGGCGCTCGCGTCCAGGTCGAAGTCGGCGCCCGTGGTCGTCCGGGCCTCCCAGCCCAGGCCGACGAGGACCGCCGTCAGACCGGGCGCCTCCTTGGTGAGCGAGACATTGCCACCTTTGCTGAGGCTGACACCCACGAGTCCTCCAGATGCTGGGGGAGCACATCTCCGTGCCCCCGTTGGTGCGATTTGCGGTTGCTCTCCAGCCAACGGATCGATCGTAGTGGCGGGTTCCCGGACTTCGCAGCCGCACGCACCGGGGGATCCGCGGCGAATGTCCCCGGCGCGCCGGAGGACCGCGGGTGTCAGTGCATCAGAGTGCCGCGAGGGCCTTCAGGTACTCCTGCTGGTCACGGGCGTCCGGCAGACCGTTCACGACGGTCCAGCGGACCACGCCGGTCTTGTCGATGACGAAGGTGCCGCGAACGGCGCAGCCCTTCTCCTCGTCGAACACGCCGTAGGCGCGGGAGACCGCGCCGTGCGGCCAGAAGTCCGAGAGCAGCGGGTACTCCAGGCCCTCCTTCTCCGAGAAGACCCGCAGGGTGGGCGCCGAGTCGTTGGAGACCGCGAGGATCTGCACGTCGTCGTTCTGGAACTGCGGCAGCTCCTTCTCCAGGCTGCACAGCTCGGCGGTGCAGACGCCGGTGAACGCGAACGGGTAGAAGACCACGACGACGTTCTTCTCGCCGCGGAAGTCGGAGAGCTTGACCAGCTCGCCGTGCTGGTTCTTCAGCTCGAAGTCCGGAGCCTCGGTACCGACCTCGATCGTCATGCTTGCCCCTCAATGGTGCCTGGGACCGCCCCGCCGATGCGGGTGGGTCCTGCCGGGTGTCGTGCCCGGAGCCATCCTGCCACCAGCGGCGGACCGCCCGCACCGGCGTCCCGTCCAGCGGTCGGACGGCGTGCGGCTCAGCGCATCCCGGGGAGGCGGCCGAGCAGGCCGACCATGCCCACCGCGCGCCGCAGCAGCGCCCCGCCGGGCAGCCCGGGGACCTGCTCCACCAGCGGCGCCAGCGCCATCAGCCCGCCGATCCGGTGCAGCCGGAGCTCACCCCTGGCGAGCAGCCCGGGCAGCGCGGAGCGGCCGGCCGGTACGCCCAGCACGGTCGCCGCCTCGCCCTCCACCCCCGGTACCGCCGGATCGGCCCCGACGACGGCCCTGGAGTCGGTACGCCAGCCGGTGGCGTCGGAGCGGAACACCCAGCCGGAACTGCCGCCGCCCCAGACCCCGGCACTGGTGCGCACCCCCTGCCGCCAGGCCAGCGCCCCGACGACGTCCACCATCGCGGCCACCCCGGCCTCGGTCACCGGTTCCGGCACCGACCCCGGCGGAACGCAGCGCAGCGCGGCCAGCGCCAGCTCGTGGCCGGTCGCGTGCACCTGGGTCAGCAGCGGCAGCGGCCCCAGCACGGAGTCCAGCGGCACCAGACCGAGCTCGGGGCGCGCCTCGATCCGGTCCAGGCCGGCGGCGACCCGCTCCCTGGCCTCCGCGAGTGCGGCCAGTACGGCCTCGCGGCCCTCGCCCCGGTGGTCCACCCGCTCACCCCCGGCAGGGCCCGGCGGCACGGCACCGGGCCCGGTGGGCGCGCCGAGAGCGGCCTCGGCCTGCTCCAGCAGCCGGGCCAGTACCGGCCGTTCCGGCCAGGAGGCCAGCGGGGCGAGCTCGCCGAGTCCACCGGGGCCGGCCGGCAGCGCGGCGGCGAGGTCCAGCACCGCGTCCCAGGCGCCGAGGGTCCGTGTGCGGAGTTCCCCGGGCGGACCGGTGGCCACTCCGCGGTGATCGTCCATCCGGCCATTCTGCATGCCCGCCCCGCCGCGGCGGCCCAGGAGGCCGCGGCTCCGGAACCGCGGCACCGGGATCCGCCCCCCGGAAGCGGGGCCGGGAGCGGGCGAAAGGGCAGGAAAAGCCGAGGCTCCGCCGGTCGGCGGCGGGACGGTGCAGCCACGGGGGCGCGGCGTGCCGCGCCCCCGTACTGTGCGATGTCCCGTGCGCCTACCGGCGGAGCCTCGGGCGGAGCGTGTTCGCTGTCAGCGCCTGCCTGACTTGGCGACCTTGGGGGTGGCCAGCCGAACGGCCGACCAGTCCTTGCTGACGGCAACGGTGCTGGTCTGGGAGAGGCCCGCGGTGGTCGCCGCGTCGGCGATGTCGCTGGCCTCCACGTGCCCGGTACGCCCGGTCTTGGGGGTCAGCAGCCAGACCAGGCCGCCTTCCACCAGGAGCTCCTGGGCGTCGACGAGGGCGTCGGTGAGATCGCCGTCCTCGCTGTCCTCGCGGAACCACATCAGCACGGCGTCTGCGACGTCGTCGTAGTCCTCGTCGACGAGTTCGCTGCCGGTGAGGTCCTCGACGGCCTCACGCAGCTCCTGGTCGACATCGTCGTCGTAGCCGAGCTCCTGGACCACCTGTCCGGGCTGGAAGCCCAACCGACGTGCCGGGTTGGACCTGTCCTCCGCGGGGTCCGCGGTCGCGCTCACGGGAATTGCCTCCTATATCCGACCCTGTCTCCTGAAGCCAGGGCTGTGGCCGTAGTCCACACGGGCGGGACGCTCAGCGCAAGTACCCGGCCCCTGATCCCGCTCCGACAGCGCTGCGTCGCAACGCGACACGCCGCGGAGCGTGACACAGATCACGCCCGTTTGCCCCAGTATCGACCGGTGCAGAACTTTCGCACTGCGAACAGGCAGCGAGTCGCCCTGCGAAACGGACTGCGAGTCGCGCGGCGGACCGCACGGCAGGCTGCGCAGTCCCTACCCGTCGCGCCGCCGCCTCACTCCTCGGCCCCGACGGCGCCGGCCGGTCTGCAGCGTACGCGAGCTGCGGAGTGGCACCGAGTGCCACCCAACCAGTGCCTGAGCACGGGCTTTGCGGGCGTACAGTTCTGGATTGGCCCTCCCCAGCCGCCCACTCACCACAACGATGTGGCGTGGTGGTCGGGCCACCTCGTCGTAGCGCGAACCCCCATCCCGGGTGCCCGCTGCAGGGCGGGTGACCGGTTTCACCTGAAAGTGGTGCCTTCGTGTCGTTTACGGCAGTGGGCACGAACCGGTTACCCATGGGTAGAGATGACGTTTCTCGACCTGCGGTCCACGATGGAGGCGGCGCGACACCACCTTTCTCGTTAGACCGACAGTGAAGGAACAGCGTGGCTTCCGGATCCGATCGCAACCCGATCATCATTGGCGGCCTGCCCAGCCAGGTCCCGGACTTCGATCCCGAGGAGACCAGCGAGTGGCTGGAATCGCTCGATGCCGCCATCGACGAGCGGGGCCGTGAGCGCGCCCGCTACCTGATGCTGCGACTCATCGAGCGCGCCCGTGAGAAGCGTGTCGCCGTGCCCGAGATGCGCAGCACGGATTACATCAACACCATCGCGACCAAGAACGAGCCGTTCTTCCCCGGCAACGAGGAGATCGAGCGCAAGGTCCTCAACGCGACCCGCTGGAACGCGGCCGTGATGGTCTCCCGGGCCCAGCGTCCGGGCATCGGCGTGGGCGGCCACATCGCCACCTTCGCCTCCTCCGCGTCGCTGTACGACGTGGGCTTCAACTACTTCTTCCGGGGCAAGGACGCCGACGGCGAGTCCGGCGACCAGATCTTCTTCCAGGGCCACGCCTCCCCCGGCATCTACGCCCGCGCCTTCCTGCTGGACCGGCTGAGCGAGCAGCAGCTCGACTCCTTCCGCCAGGAGAAGTCCAAGGCCCCGTACGGTCTGTCGAGCTACCCGCACCCGCGCCTGATGCCGGACTTCTGGGAGTTCCCGACCGTCTCCATGGGCCTGGGCCCGCTGGGCGCGATCTACCAGGCGCGGATGAACCGCTACCTGCAGGACCGCGGCATCAAGGACACGTCCAGTTCGCACGTCTACGCCTTCCTCGGCGACGGCGAGATGGACGAGCCGGAGTCGCTGGGCCAGCTCTCCCTCGCCGCCCGCGAGAACCTGGACAACCTGACCTTCGTGGTCAACTGCAACCTGCAGCGCCTGGACGGCCCGGTCCGCGGCAACGGCAAGATCATCCAGGAGCTGGAGTCGCAGTTCCGCGGCGCCGGCTGGAACGTCATCAAGCTGATCTGGGACCGCAGCTGGGACCCGCTGCTGGCGCAGGACCGCGACGGCGTCCTGGTCAACAAGCTCAACACCACCCCGGACGGCCAGTTCCAGACGTACGCCACCGAGTCCGGCGCGTACATCCGGGACAACTTCTTCGGCAGCGACCTGCGGCTGCGCAAGATGGTCGAGGACCTCACCGACCAGCAGATCCAGCACCTGGGCCGCGGCGGTCACGACCACGCCAAGGTCTACGCGGCGTTCAAGGCCGCCCGTGAGCACGTCGGCCAGCCGACCGTGATCCTGGCGCACACCGTCAAGGGCTGGACCCTGGGGCCGAACTTCGAGGGCCGCAACGCGACCCACCAGATGAAGAAGCTCACCACCGAGGACCTCAAGCGCTTCCGGGACCGGCTGCACCTGCCGATCACCGACAAGCAGCTGGACGAGGGCTACCCGCCCTACTACCACCCGGGCAAGGACTCGGAGGAGATCCAGTACATGCACGACCGCCGGCGCGAGCTCGGCGGCTACATGCCGACCCGCAAGGTGCGGCCGCGCAAGCTGGAGCTCCCCGGCGACGACACCTACAAGGTCCTCAAGAAGGGCTCGGGCAACCAGGAGATCGCCACCACCATGGCGTTCGTCCGGCTGCTCAAGGACCTGATGCGGGACAAGGAGATCGGCAAGCGCTTCGTGCCGATCGCCCCCGACGAGTACCGCACCTTCGGCATGGACTCGCTGTTCCCCTCGGCGAAGATCTACAACCCGCAGGGCCAGCTGTACGAGTCGGTGGACCGCGAACTGCTGCTCGCCTACAAGGAGTCGCCGACCGGGCAGATGCTGCACGACGGCATCTCCGAGGCCGGCTGCACCGCCTCGCTGATCGCGGCCGGGTCCTCGTACTCGACCCACGGCGAGCCGATGATCCCGGTCTACGTCTTCTACTCGATGTTCGGGTTCCAGCGCACCGGCGACCAGTTCTGGCAGATGGCCGACCAGCTGGCGCGCGGTTTCGTGCTCGGCGCCACCGCCGGCCGCACCACCCTCACCGGTGAGGGCCTGCAGCACGCCGACGGCCACAGCCACCTGCTGGCCTCGACCAACCCGGCCGTCGTCGCCTACGACCCGGCCTACGGCTTCGAGATCGCCCACATCGTCCAGGACGGCCTGCGCCGGATGTACGGGTCCAGCGCCGAGCACCCGCACGGCGAGGACGTCTTCTACTACATGACGGTCTACAACGAGCCGATCCGGATGCCGGCCGAGCCCGAGAACGTCGACGTCGAGGGCATCCTCAAGGGCCTGCACCGGTACGCCCCCGGCACCGGCGGCCAGATCCCGGCGCAGATCCTCGCCTCCGGCGTGGCCGTGCCGTGGGCCCTGGAGGCCCAGCGGATCCTCGCCGAGGAGTGGAACGTCCGGGCCGACGTCTGGTCCGCGACCTCCTGGAACGAACTGCGCCGCGACGCGATCGAGGTGGAGACGTTCAACCTGCTGCACCCCGAGGAGGAGCAGCGGGTCCCGTACGTCACCCGCAAGCTGTCCGGCGCCGAGGGCCCGTTCGTGGCCGTCTCGGACTGGATGCGCGCGGTGCCGGACCAGATCTCGCGCTGGGTACCGGGCCAGTGGCAGTCGCTGGGCGCGGACGGGTTCGGCTTCGCCGACACCCGCGGCGCGGCCCGTCGCTTCTTCCACATCGACGCCCAGTCGGTGGTCCTCGGTGTGCTCACCGAGCTCGCCAAGCAGGGCAAGGTGGACCGTACGGCGCTGAAGGCGGCCATCGACCGCTACCAGCTGCTGGACGTCTCGGCGGCGCACCCGGGCGCGGCCGGCGGCGACGCCTGACCCGCCCGTAGTACCCGATGAGCGGACGAGCCCCGCCCGGTGACGATCCGTCACCGGGCGGGGCTCGCCGTGATTCACCGCAGAGCGGTGACCTGGAAGCACAGCCGACCACCCTCTTGGCGGGACCTCACCGGACGTGTGTCTATGCTGTCGGCGATCTCCGTCGGCACAGTGCGGACGGGTGCCGAGAGGAAACACGCACAATGGACAGCCAGATCGTGCACAAGGCCGCCTTCCTGCTCCACGAGTGCCACGAGCCCGAGCAGGTCGTGGTGGAGCGGCTGAAGGACTACTTCCCGGAGCTGACCCTGGTGGAGCGTGAGCGCTACGTCTCCGAGGCCTGGGACCAGGTCCACGGCAAGCAGGTCGAGGGCGCCGAGATCTGAGCCTGACCGTCACGGCCGCCGCCGGGCCGGCAACGGGCCCGTACCCCTTCCCGGGTACGGGCCCGATGCGTTCCCGGGTACGGGCCCGTTGCGAGCGGAAGAGGGTACCGGGGTTATGAAGGCGCCGTGAATCTGTTGGTCGATTAGGGGCCAATGTGATGGTTGTCGCAGTCTGCGCCCCTGGCGTACAGCGTACGCAGCTGGACGATGCGTTTAGGCTGGCGCGAGCATCCTCAAACCGCAAGACCTCCGGGCCCGGCCCGTCGTCAGGTCGCCGGAATCCCTAGGAGACACACGCGTATGCGATTCAGGCGCACCCTGATAGCGGCCATGGTCTCCGTCACCGTCCTCGCCGGCACCGGCGCGGCCGCTGCGGGCGCGGCGGTCTCCGACGAGCAGGCGACCATCACCACGCCGCCGGCCGGCAGCAAGGCCTGGGTGCGCGACCACTCGCTCGGACGCGACCTGCCCGACCCGGCGAAGGCCACCGCGGCCGAGGCCGCCGCCTTCTTCGCCTCGCTCACCCCGGCCCAGCAGCAGCGCCTGGTCCAGCTCTACCCGCTGGTCGTCGGCAACTTCGACGGCGCCCCGGCGGCCCTGCGCTACCAGGCCAACGCGCTGGCCATGCGGGACGAGCTGGAGCGCGAGCAGGTCCGGGCCACCGACCCCGCGCTCACCTCCGACGCCCGCGACGTCGCCGCCGCCCGGGTCGCCACGCTGCAGTCGCTGCTCACCCCCGGCCGCCAGATCCTGGTCTTCGACCCGCGCGGACGCGGGCTGGTCGCCGAGGTCTACGGGGACCTCACCACCGCCGAGAAGGTGTCCGTGCTGGTGCCCGGCTCCGATGTGGACCTCACCCACTTCGAGGGCACCGACCAGCCGCTGAAGTACGCCGCCGGAATGGGACAGGCGCTGCGCGCCGAGGAGCAGCAGGTCTCCCCCGGGACCGGCACCGCCGTCATAGCGTGGGCCGGCTACGTCACCCCGGTGGGCCTGGGCGCGGACGCCGCGACCGGCCGACTGGCCGAGGCCGCCGCCCCCCGGCTGGAGAGCCTGCTGGCGGGCCTCGCCGTCACCGCGCACCCGGCGAGCCCCCCGTCGCTGTTCTGCCACTCCTACGGCTCGGTGGTCTGCGGCGTCGCCGCGCCCGCGATCCGGCAGTCCGCGACCGGCGGCGTCACCGACATGGTGGTCCTCGGCAGCCCCGGCATGGACGTGCCGGACGCCGCCGCGCTGGGCGACGGCGTCCGGCTGTGGGCCACCGCCCGCAACCCCGGCGACTGGATCGGCAACGTCCCGTACCTGGAGATCGGCGGCCTGGGCCACGGCGCGGACCCGACCAGCTCCGGCTTCGGCTCCCATGTGATCGCCTCGACCGGTGCCGACGGCCACACCGGCTACCTCAACCCGGGCACCGCCAGCCTGCGCAACTTCGCCGACATCGCGCTCGACCGCTACGCCGACGTCACCTGCTCCGGCAACGACGGCGGCTGCGTCGCCGGCCTCTGAGCCGCGGCTACTCGCGGGCGGCGGAGGTGCTGCTCATGTCGGCGTAGCGGTCACCGGACACCTGCGCGGCGATCGGCTCCAGCAGGGCCAGCTCCTCCGCGCTCAGCGTCAGCGCGGTCGCCGCGGTGTTCTCCTCCAGCCGGGTGCGCTTGCGGGTGCCCGGGATCGGCACCACGGTCAGCCCGTGCACCCGGGCCCGCTGCTGCACCCAGGCCAGCGCGACCTGGGCCGGGCTCGCCCCGTGCGCGGCCGCGATCTTCTGGACCGGGGCCAGCAGCTCCGCGTTCCGCGCGGCGTTGTCGCCGGTGAACCGCGGCTGGTGCTGCCGGAAGTCGCTCCCGCCGAGCTCGCCGGCGTTGGCGAAGGAGCCGGTCAGGAACCCGCGCCCGAGCGGGGAGTACGGCACCAGGGCGACCCCCAGCTCCGCCGCGGCCGGGACCGCGCTGATCTCCACGTCCCGGGAGAACAGCGACCACTCCGACTGCAGCGCGGCGATCGGGTGCACCGCGTGCGCCTCCCGCAGCTCCGCACCGGTGACCTCGGACAGGCCCAGGTGGCGCACCTTGCCGGCCTGGACCAGCTCCGCCATCGCGCCGACCGACTCCGCGAACGGAATCGCGGGGTCGCGCCGGTGCATGTAGTACAGGTCGATGACGTCCAGGCCGAGCCGGCTCAGGCTGGCGTCCACGGCCTGCCGGATGTAGGCGGGGTCGTTGCGGATGCCCCGGTGCTGCGGGTCGTCCGCGCGGCGCTCGATCGAGAACTTGGTGGCCAGCACCACCCGGTCCCGGTTGGCCCGGACGAAGGGGCCGACCAGCTTCTCGTTCTCGCCGCTGCCGTACACGTCGGCGGTGTCGAACAGGGTGACGCCCAGCTCCAGCGCCCGGTCCAGGGTGGCCAGGGCCTCCGCGGTGTCGGTCTCGCCGTAGAACTCGCTCATGCCCATGCAACCGAGGCCCTGGACGCCGACCACGGGGCCGTTGGTACCGAGCGTCGCGCTCGGGATGACAGTGCTGCTGCTCATGACTGCTGCTGCCTCTCCGCATAGAAGTCGATCTTGTGGTCGATGATCAGAAGGGTGGCCTGCAGGTCCGCGATCCGCTGCCGGACCTCGTCCCGGTGCTGCTCCAGCAGCTGCTGCCGGGCCGCCGCGGTGTGCTCGCCCTCACGGCGCAGTTCGGCGTAGCGGAGCATGTCGGCCACCGACATCGCGGTGAGCCGCAGCTTGCCCAGGAAGTCCAGCCAGGCCAGGTCGCGGTCGCTGAACCGGCGCTGTCCGGTGTGCGACCGGGCCGGGTGCTCCAGCAGCCCGATCCGCTCGTACCAGCGCAGGGTGTGCGCGGTCAGCCCGCTGCGGGCGACGACCTCGCCGATGGTGTAGCGCGGGGTGTCGTCGGCACCGGGCCGCTCCTCCTTGATTGCCGTCTCCACCACTGCCTGCGACATTCGGTGGCCCCCTTTCCTCCGTATCGACTGCACCGACGCTACCGACTTGGAGTGCACTCCAAGCAAACGCGACCCGCCCGGCCTGCGGCCTGTCCGGTGCGGGCGGCTCGCTAGTCTGGGGGCCATGGACAGTCTGCTGATCATCGAAACCTGGCCGGTCCCGACCGCCGCCGTCGCCGTCGTACGGCGCGACGGCAGCCTCGCCGGGGCCAGGGGCCCGCAGCAGCACCCCTTCCCGCTGGCCTCGGTGACCAAGCCGCTCAGCGCCTACGCCGCTCTGGTCGCGGTCGAGGAGGGCGCGCTGGAGCTGGACGAGCCGGCCGGGCCCGAGGGCTCCACGGTGCGGCACCTGCTGGCCCACACCTCCGGGCTGGCCTTCGACGAGCACCGGGTGACGGCCGCCCCCGGTACCCGCAGGCTGTACTCCAACGCCGGCTTCGACGTGCTGGCCGAGACCGTCGAGAAGGCCACCGGGATCCCCTTCCCGCAGTACGCCGCCGAGGCGGTGTTCGCCCCGCTCGGCATGGACGACACCCGGCTCGACCCGGGATCCAGGAGCCCGGCCGGCGCGGGCGGCGTCTCCACCGCCGCCGACCTGTCCCGCTTCGCCGCCGAGCTGCAGGCCCCGCGGGTGCTGCACCCGTCGACCCTGGCCGAGGCCACCAGCGTGGTGTTCCCCGGCCTGGACGGAGTGCTGCCCGGCTTCGGCCACCAGCGCCCCAACGACTGGGGCCTCGGCTTCGACCTGCGCGACCACAAGTCCCCGCACTGGACCGGCACGCACAGCTCCCCGCAGACCTTCGGGCACTTCGGCCAGACGGGCACCTTCCTGTGGGTCGACCCGGTCGCCGGCGCGGCCTGCGTCGTGCTCACCGACCGCGACTTCGGCCCCTGGGCCGCGGAACTGTGGCCGCTGTTCACCGACGCGGTGCTGGCCGAGCTGAACCGGCACCCGTAGCCGCGCGCCGGCGCGGACGCCGGTCAGGGGCGACGCCGTCCGCGACCCGGCGTCAGCCGTACCGCAGCGGGGAGCCCATCGCCCACAGCAGCGCCTCGACACCGTCCGGGCCGGCGGTGGGATCGACGGGCTGCTCCGGGCCGGTCACCCGCAGGCTGTCCCCGGCCGCGAGCTCCCGGCCCGCCCCGCGCGGCCCGGCCGCCGTGCGAAAGCCCAGCTCCCCGCGCACCACGTGCAGATACCGGTACGCGGCGGCCGGGAACGCGGGCAGCGGGGCGTGCGGCCCGCTCCGCAGCAGGTACAGCGCCGCGTCCGTCCGCCGCAACTGCGTACCGTCGGCGAGCAGTTGCAGGCCGTCGGCCCCGGCGGCGGCGATGTCGCGCAGCCCGTACCGGGGCTCGGCCCCGAAGACGTCCGGCTGCAGCCAGAACTGCAGGAACCGGACCGGGACCTGCGCACCGCCGAGATTGCTCTCGCTGTGCGTCACCCCGCTGCCCGCGCTGAGGTACTGCAACTGCCCGGGGCGCACCACCGCCGCGTGCCCCCGGTCGTCGCGGTGCGACAGCGCTCCCTGCAGCACCCAGGTGAGGATCTCGGTGTCCCGGTGCCGGTGCGGGGCGAACCCCGCGCCGATTTCCAGGGCCTCCTCGTTGGCCGCCAGCAGCGCGCCGAAGTGCGTGTTCTCCGGGTCGTAGTGGCCTGCGAAGGAGAAGGCGTGCTGGGTCCGCACGCCCGGTTCCGGCGCGGACCGGTACCTCTTCTCAGCCCGGTGCACAGTGATCACCCTCCGACGCTACCGCGCTCCGGGGCGGCTGTTGTGACCGTTGCCACGCGTGGCAGTGGGGCACCCCGGCGCGCATCCGCCCCTGCGTAGGGCAGGCTTGTGCTGTGCCAGCCGCTCCTGCCAAGAAGTCCCCGAAGAAAGCCGCCGCCACGGCGGCCGCCGCCGCCGACGCCCCCGCCTCCGACACCGCTGCCGCGCCGGGTTCGCCCGCCGAAGCCGAACCCCGGCGGGGATCGCCGAGAGGGACGGCCATAGAACGCCGGACCGCCGCCGAGCGGGCCGAGCGGCATGCCGCGACGCTGAAGCGACTGGAACGCGCCTCCGGCAAACTCTCCAGCGCGGCCATCGCCCGAATGGACGAGAACCTCTCCTGGTACCGCAACATGCCGCCGGAGCACCGCTCCTGGATCGGCCTGGTCGCCCAGGCCGGCATCGCCGCGTTCACCGAGTGGTTCCGCCACCCCGAGGCGCCGCAGGCGATCAGCACCGACGTCTTCGGCACCGCGCCGCGCGAGCTGACCCGGGCGGTGACGCTGCGGCAGACCGTGGAGATGATCCGGACCACCATCGAGGTGGTCGAGGAGGCCATCGACGAGGTCGCCTCCCCCGGCGGCGAGGACGGGCTGCGCGAGGCCGTCCTGGTCTACGCCCGGGAGATCGCCTTCGCCACCGCCCAGGTGTACGCGCAGGCCGCCGAGGCGCGCGGGGCCTGGGACGCCCGGCTGGAAGCGCTGGTCGTCAACTCGCTGCTGTCCGGCGACGCCGACGAGGGCGTGCTGTCCCGGGCCGCGGCGCTGGGCTGGGGTTCACCCGACCGGGTGATGGTGGTGATGGGCAGCGCCCCGTCCGGCGACAGCGAGCTGGTGGTCGAGGCCATCCGCCGGGCCGCCCGGCACGCCAAGCTGCATGTGCTGACCGGGGTGCTCGGCGCCCGTCTGGTCGTGGTGGTCGGCGACGGCGGCCGCAACCCGGACCGGGTCTGGGACCCGGTCCCCGCCGCCCGGTCGCTGATCGGCCAGTTCGCGGCCGGACCGGTGGTGATCGGCCCCACCGTCGGCGACCTGCTGTCGGCGACCCGCTCCGCCCAGGCCGCCGCGGCCGGACTGCGGGCCTGCTCGGCCTGGCCGGACGCACCGCGCCCGGTCCTCGCCGACGACCTGCTGCCGGAGCGCGCCCTGGCCGGCGACCAGGCAGCCCGGCGGCAGCTGGTCGAGGAGATCTACACGCCGCTGGACGAGGCCGGTTCCGCGCTGCTGGACACGCTCTCGGTCTACCTGGAGCAGGCCTCGTCGCTGGAGGGCGCGGCCCGGATGCTGTTCGTGCACCCGAACACCGTCCGCTACCGGCTGCGTCGTGTGACCGATGTCACCGGATACGCGCCCAGCGACGTCCGTTCCGCCTTCACCCTGCGCATCGCCCTGGCCCTGGGACGACTCCAAGCGGGATGACCTGCACAAACGTCCTACTGTAGGGAACCCACAACTGGGGGTTCCGTTCTTCGTGCCCGTCCCCACCCGCGCCCGGGACCCCCCGCGAGAGAAGGTTGGTTTCGTGCTCGTACTCGTTGCTCCCGGACAGGGCGCCCAGACGCCAGGATTCCTCGCCCCGTGGCTGGAGGTCGACGGTGTGGCCGACAGGCTGCACTGGTGGTCCGCCGTGGCCGGGCTCGACCTGGTGCACTACGGCACCCGGGCGGACGCCGACGCCATCAAGGACACCGCCGTCGCCCAGCCGCTGCTGGTCGCCGCGGGCATGGCCGCCGCCGGAGCACTGCACAAGGACCCCTCCTCGCAGCGTTACCGGGTCGGCGCGGTCGCCGGGCACAGCGTCGGCGAGATCACCGCCGCCGCCTTCGCCGGGGTGCTGCACCCCGAGCAGGCGATGGCCTTCGTCCGCCAGCGCGGGCTGGCGATGGCCGAGGCCGCCGCCGCGACCGCCACCGGGATGTGCGCCGTCCTCGGCGGCGACCCGGCCGAGGTCGCCGCGAAGATCGCCGAGCACGGTCTGACCGCGGCCAACGACAACGGCGGCGGGCAGATCGTCGCCGCCGGCACGCTGGAGCAGCTCGACGCGTTCAAGGCCGACCCGCCCGCCAGGGCCAGGATCATCGGTCTCTCGGTGGCCGGCGCCTTCCACACCCGGCACATGGCCCCCGGCGTGGAGCGGCTGGCAAAGCTGGCCCCCGGCATCTCGGTGCGCGACCCGCAGATCACCTACCTCTCCAACGCCGACGGCGCGACCGTCGGCAACGGAGCGACGGTGCTCTCGCGGCTGGTGTCGCAGGTCTCCAACCCGGTCCGCTGGGACCTGTGCATGGAGGCGCTGGAGCGTCTCGGCGCCACCTGCGTCATCGAGGTCCCACCTGCTGGGACGCTGACCGGTCTGGTGAAGCGCAACCTCAAGGGGGTGGCTACGCTCGCCCTGAAGACTCCGGACGACCTCGACAGGGCCCGCGAGTTGATCGCCGAGCACGCCGCACCCGAGGGGGACATGTCTTGAACGACGGCAGTACGACACAGATCAAGCCGAGCAACGGCGCAGCGTACGCGCGGATCCTGGGTGTCGGCGGCTACCGCCCGGTCCGGGTGATCCCCAACGCCGAGGTGCTGAACTGGATCGAGTCCTCGGACGAGTGGATCCGCACCCGCAGCGGCATCACCGAGCGGCGCTGGGCCGGCCCGGAGGAGTCCGTCGCGGAGATGTCCGTGCAGGCCGCCAGCAAGGCCATCGCCCACGCCGGCATCGCGCCGGAGCAGGTCGGCGCGGTGGTGGTGGCCACCGTCTCGCACCTCAAGCAGACCCCGGCCATCGCCACCGAGATCGCCACCCGCCTCGGCGTCGGCAACGCCGCGGCCTTCGACATCTCGGCCGCCTGCGCCGGCTTCGGCTACGGCCTGGGCCTGGCCGACGGCATGGTCCGCAGCGGCAGCGCCGAGTACGTCGTGGTGATCGGCGTGGAGCGGCTCTCCGACCTCACCGACACCACGGACCGTTCGACGGCGTTCATCTTCGGCGACGGCGCCGGCGCGGCCGTGGTCGGCCCGTCCGAGACCCCCGGCATCGGCAAGGTGATCTGGGGCGCCGACGGCACCCAGAAGGACGTCATCAGCCAGACCGAGGCCTGGGACACCGCCTTCGGCAAGCCGGACGCGGTCAACGGCGCCGGCGAGGCCGCCGCGGAGGGCCACGGCAAGTGGCCGGCCCTGCGGATGGAGGGCCAGACCGTCTTCCGCTGGGCCGTCTGGGACATGGCCAAGGTCGCCCAGCAGGCCCTGGACGCCGCCGGGATCACCGCCGACCAGCTCGGGGCGTTCATCCCGCACCAGGCGAACATGCGCATCACCGACGCCATGATCAAGGCCCTGAAGCTGCCCGACAGCGTTCCGGTCGCCCGCGACATCGCGGAGACCGGCAACACCTCCGCCGCCTCCATCCCGCTCGCGATGGAGCGGATGCTCCAGAGCGGCGAGGCGAAGAGCGGCGACCTGGCCCTGATCATCGGGTTCGGGGCGGGTCTCGTGTACGCCGCGGCGGTCGTTACCCTCCCGTAGGGAAACACCCGCCAGCCAGACAACCGGGTTCCGCATTCCGGCGGGACCCGGACAGCGCACAATGAAGAAGGAGTGCCGACATGGCCACCCAGGACGAGGTTCTCACCGGTCTCGCGGAGATCGTCAACGAGATCGCCGGGATCCCCGCCGAGGACGTCCAGCTCGACAAGTCGTTCACCGACGACCTGGACGTCGACTCGCTGTCCATGGTCGAGGTCGTCGTCGCCGCCGAGGAGCGCTTCGACGTGAAGATCCCGGACGACGAGGTCAAGAACCTGAAGACGGTCGGCGACGCCGTCAAGTTCATTCTCGACAACAGCTGAACCCCCGTGGTCCCCTCCTCCGGCCACGTGCCGGAGGAGGGTCCACGACCACGCGGCAGCGAACCAGCCCCGTACCACCAGTAGACGCATCAACGTGGGAGACATTGCAGTGACCAACGACAACCGCACCGTGGTCGTCACAGGGATCGGCGCTTTCACGCCGCTCGGCCGAGACGCCGCGTCCACCTGGGAGGGCCTGGTCAACGGACGTTCCGGCGTTCGCGCACTGACCGAGGAGTGGGCCGCGGACCTTCCCGTCCGCATCGCCGCGCGCACCGCGGTGGAGCCCGGCGACATCATCCCCAAGCACCAGACCCGCAGGCTGGACCGCTCGGCGCAGTTCGCGCTGATCGCGACCCGTGAGGCGTGGGCCGACGCGGGCTTCGAGGTCGCGGCCACCGAGCCCGGCTCGACCGTCGACCCGGACCGGCTCGGCGCGGTCGTGGCCTCCGGCATCGGCGGCGTGACCACCCTGCTCGACCAGTACGACGTACTGAAGGGGAAGGGCGTCCGCAGCGTCTCCCCGCACACCGTGCCGATGCTGATGCCGAACAGCCCGGCCGCCAACGTCGGCCTGGAGATCGGCGCGCGGGCCGGGGTGCACACCCCCGTCAGCGCCTGCGCCTCCGGCGCCGAGGCCATCGGCTACGCCATCGAGATGATCCGCACCGGCCGCGCCGACATCGTGGTGGCCGGCGGCACCGAGGCGGCCATCCACCCGCTCCCCATCGTCGCCTTCTCCAACATGATGGCGATGTCCAAGAACAACGAGCACCCCGAGGCCGCCTCGCGCCCCTACGACAAGGCCCGCGACGGCTTCGTCCTGGGCGAGGGCGCCGGCGTGGTGGTGCTGGAGTCCGCCGAGCACGCGGCGGCCCGTGGCGCGCGCGTCTACTGCGAGGCGGTCGGCCAGGGTCTGTCCTCCGACGCGCACCACATCGCGCAGCCCGAGCCCACCGGCGCCGGTATCGCCCGTGCCATCGCGCACCTGCTGGAGTCGACCGACCTCGACAAGTCGGAGCTGGCGCACCTCAACGCGCACGCCACCTCGACCCCGCAGGGCGACGTCGCCGAGGTCAAGGCGCTGCGCAAGGAGCTCGGCTCGGACGTCGACCACATCGCCGTCTCCGCCACCAAGTCGATGACCGGCCACCTGCTGGGCGGCGCCGGCGGCATCGAGACCGTCGCCACCGTGCTGGCGCTGCACCACCGGCTGGCTCCGCCGACGGTCAACGTCGACGACCTCGACCCCGAGGTCGACGCCGACATCGTCACCGGCGCCGCCCGCGCGCTGCCGTCCGGCCCGATCGCCGCGCTGAACAACTCCTTCGGCTTCGGCGGCCACAACGTGGTCCTCGCCTTCCGCACCCGCTGAGCGCGGTGCCTTAGGCAACTGAGCAACCCCGTTACGACCTAAGGGGCGCGGGGAACTGCGCGACCAGCCCTGCACGGAGGTGCATGGTTGGCAGCGCAGTTCCCCGCGCCCCTTCTGTGGTTGCCCACAGGGCAGGGCCCGGCGGGAAACGTTCCCGCCGGGCCCTGTCCGCGATCAGCCGGCGCCAGGAGGCGTCAGCTGTTGGCGAGCGACTTCAGGTACTGCTCGGTGGGCGAGCCGACACCGGTGGCGTCGTCGTAGCCCTTGGTCGCCGTCAGGCCGTAGTCCTGGCCGAAGGCGACCAGGCGGACCCGGAGCGAGCCGGAGATGACGCCGAAGTCGGCGACCGCGTTCAGCGGGGGCTGACCCAGCACGGACGCCTTGTTGACGACGTCGGTGAACGACTTGCTGCCGGCCTTGAAGTAGATCTCCGGGTTGGCGAAGCCGATCGGACGGCCGTGGCGGGCCTGGATGCCGTCGGCCTGGACCGCGGAGAACTCCGGCGCCGAGACGCTGGTGCCGCCGTAGCCACCCTCGCTGTAGGGCGAGCCGTCGGACATGCCGACCAGGACCGAGGTGTAGAGGTCACCGTTCATGGCGACGTCCGGGGTGACGCGCTGCGCGGTCTTGCTCGGCGCGCCGGTCATCAGGGTGTGCGACAGCGCGCTGGGCACGACCGTCCCCTGGTACCACGGCTGGGCGAAGTCCTCGCTGGTGCCGCCGCCACCACCGAAGTAGAAGTGACCGGGCAGAGGCGTCCAGCCCTTCTCGTCCGGCGTCAGCGCGGAGCGCAGGGTGCCCATGTCGGTCTCGAAACCGTAGTCACCCTTCTTGTCCTTGATGCCGAGCGCGGTGCCGCCGACGCTGGTCGCCCACGGGTCGGCGGACGGGTAGCCGGCCTGCGCGCGGGTGGAGGTCGGGTCGCAGTTGGCCCCGGTCGCCGCCGCACCGGGCGAGTTGTCGCCGCAGTCGCCCGCGGAGAAGTCGAAGCCGATGCCCTCGGCCGCACCCTGCTGGAAGATCTGCTCGTACGCGGCGATCGTCGCGGCCGGCTCGTCCCCGCTGGTGGTGTGCATCAGGCCGTCCCAGGAGTTGGAGACGACGTCCGCGAGGTGCTTGTCGACGATGTTGGCCAGCGCGGCCGACAGGTCGTTGTCGTTGCAGGAGTTCGCGCCGACGTAGACGACGTTGGCGTCCGGGGCGAGCCCGTGCACCATCTCGACGTCCAGCGACTCCTCGCCCGCCCAGCCCGCCGGGCCACCGCAGCCGGCCTGGCTGTTCCACTGCGCCGGGGTGACGACCTCGGTGTACTGACCGGCCCGGAAGGCCTTGTCACCGTGGCTGGTGGAGAACTTGTTGGCGTCCGCCAGCATGGTCGAGGACGCGTAGGCGTCGACGATGGCGACCGTGGCACCCTTGCCGGTCAGGCCGGACTTGGTGATGCCGTAGGCCTGGCGCAGCTGCGAGGGCTGGAAGGAGCACTCGTCGAAGGTGCTCTTGTCGGTGTAGCCGCGAGGCGCACCGGTGGCGGTCTTCTGGCCCCAGTAGTCGGAGCAGGTCGCCACGGTGGGCAGACCCTTCTTGACCACCGCGGCGCCTTCGCCCTGGGCGGCGGTCTTCACCGAGATGGACATCGGCTTGACCGAGGGGGTCGCCGAGGACAGGCCGACCACGCCCATGACGATCGAGGAGACCGAGGCGGGGATGACGACGTTGGTCGTCGGCGCGTGCACCTTCTGGCCCTTGACCGTGTACTGGTGCAGCGCGGTGCCGAAGGCACGCTGGATCGCGGCCGGGTTGCCGCTGACCGAGACTGCGTGGGCGCTGCTGCTGGTGATGGTCAGACCGGCCGAGGTGAGCCAGCCGTGGACCGCCTGGACCTGGGCCGGAGTGGCCAGGAAGCGCTTGGCGGCCTGGTCGGCGGTGAGGAACTTGCCGTAGGACGCGCTCCCGACCGTGGAGACGGCCTTGGCGTAGGCGGCGAGGCCTGCGGCGTCCTGGCTGTTCAGGTACACGGTGGCGTTGACCACGGTGGCGGGGGCGACAGCGCCCTTGTCTGCAGCGGTGGTGGCCCATGCGGGGCGGGTGTTGGTAAGAATTTTCGCCTGCGGGGTGACCGGGGCCGCCTGGGAAGGCGAGGCGAGGGTCAGCGCACCGGTCGCGAGGGCGATAGAGGCGAGCGCAGCCGTGGCTATCCGGTTGCGGCGTCCACGCGTGGACTGGTTATCGGAAATGACGACTCCAGAGTTGATGGTCCGTCAGGACAACGGGGCCGAACAGGCCAGATGAACGCTCGTTCGGAACGTCCCACGGTGATGTGTACACGGGGTGAGAATTGCTGCGCAAGAGGTCGGTGAGAACTGATTGACCTGGTGCCACCACTGCGAGTGGATGCAACATCGCGTTCACGCGGAAGTGATCTGACCGTCCGACAAGTGGAGTGCAGGTGTCGATTATCGGATAATTGCGGGTCAACCTGGGTGCGCCCTGTGCACGGATGGGGCCCGGGGTCGAGCACTGACAGGGATATACCCGGACAAGCCGCCGATTCTGCGAACAGGTTGACGCGCGTGGACCGGGCGAGGCGTGAAAGATCACACACGCGCCCCCGGACCGGCCGACAGGGGCGGGTCCGGGGGCGCGGTGGACGAAGCGAATCGGGCGGGTCCGGCGGATCAGGCGGCGCGGACGGGTCGGGCGAGGCCGGACGGGCGGGGCGGGGTCAGACGACCTGGTGCAGCCAGCGGACCGGGGCGCCCTCGCCGGCATGCCGGAACGGTTCCAGCTCGTCGTCCCAGGGCTTGCCCAGCAGTCGGCTGATCTCGGCCTCCAGGTCGCACTCCCCGGTCCGGGACCGCAACAGCGCGGCGCGGAGCCGGTCCTCGGGGATCAGGATGTCGCCATGCACTCCGGTGACGGCATGGAAGATGCCGAGATCCGGGGTGCTGCTGTAGCGCTCGCCCTCGACACCCGCGACGGGCTCCGAGGTCACCTCGAAGCGCAGCAGGTGCCAGCCGCGCAGCGCGGAGGCGAGCCGGGACGCGGCGCCGGGCTCACCCTGCCAGGAGAGCTCGGCGCGCCAGGTCCCGGGCGCGACCGGCTGGCGGATCCAGTCGAGGCTGACACGCACGCCGAGCACGCCGGCCGCCGCCCACTCGACGTGCGGGCACAGCGCGCGCGGCGCGGAGTGCAGGTAGAGAACTCCACGAGTCGTCACCGGGACCTCCAGTGTGGTGCGAGGGGCGCCTTCCCCAGCGACCTCGATGCCACGTCCGCAAGCTCCTGGTGTCAGTTCGTCACAACGGAATGGGTACCCGACGTGACTTTCTGTAAACGCTACTGAATCGACAATCTCAACAAAACGGACAGAAACTGACTCTTCGTGACCACAGGCAGTCTCAGTTGATCGCTTCAACCACTGCTACGGCAGCCGGTTGAAAGATTGAGGAAACGGTACCGCGCGGCGGGCCCGCGTGGGTGACCGTCCATCGGAACCACCCGAAAGCACGCGCATCCCACCCCGGAGGGTGGGATGCGTGCGCTTGTCGGATCACCAGTCCGGTCAGATCACCGGACTGTCGGACCGTCAGCACCGGCGGCGCGCGTCCTTCCTGCGCCTCCGGCCGCTCCCGGCCGCCGCCCTGCCGTGGTCACACGGCGTCAGCTGCCCAGCGCCACCAGCATCTTGCCGGTGTTGGCCCCCTTCAGCATGCCCAGGAAGGCGTCCACGCTGTGCTCGAAGCCGTCCACCACGGTCTCCTCGTGCACCAGCTTCCCCTCGCGCAGCCAGCCGCCGACCTCGGCCACGAACTGCGGCTGCATCCCGTAGTGGTCGCTGACCAGCATGCCCTGCAGCCGCAGCCGCTTGCCGATGGCCAGGGCCAGGTTGCGCGGGCCCACCGGCGGGGTGGTGTCGTTGTACTGGGCGATGGCCCCGCACAGCACCGCGCGGCCGTGCAGCTTCAGCGCCCCGATCGCGGCCTCCAGGTGGTCACCGCCGACGTTGTCGAAGTAGACGTCGACACCGTCCGGGGCCACCTTGGCGAGCTGCTCGGCGACCGGGCCCTCCTTGTAGTTGAAGGCCGCGTCGAAGCCGTACTCCTCGGTGAGCTTGCGGACCTTCTCCGCCGAGCCGGCGCTGCCGACCACCAGCGAGGCGCCGCGCAGCTTGGCGATCTGGCCGACCATGCTGCCCACCGCACCGGCAGCGCCGGAGACGAAGACCGCGTCACCCTCCTTGAACCCGCCCACGTCCAGCAGGCCCGCATAAGCGGTGAGTCCGGTCATCCCGAGCACGCCGAGGTAGGACTGGAGCGGCAGCGAGTCGTCCACCTTCACCGTCCTGGCCGCGTCCAGGGTCGCGTACTCGCGCCAGCCGGCGGCGTGCAGCACCGCGTCGCCGACCGCGAAGCCCTCGGCCCGCGAGGCGACGACGCGGCCGACCGCTCCGCCGTCCATGACCGCGCCGAGCGCGAACGGCGGCGCATAGGACTTCACGTCGTTCATCCGGCCACGCATGTAGGGGTCGACCGACAGGAAGGTGTTGCGAACGACGATCTGCCCCTCCCCGGGCTCCGCCACCGGGGCCTCCACCAGCGCGAAGTCCTCGGGCACCGGCCAGCCGGCCGGTCGCTTCACCAGATGCCACTCGCGGCCGGTCGCGGGGAGGGTCTGCTCAGCCATGACATGTTCCTTCAGCTAGTCGTTCATTGATGCAGTCAAACAAAGACCATCTCAAGTAACTCTGCGCCTGAAGGTTCACTATGTCAAATATTCAGCTACCCTGGTCGCATGTCGCAACCCCAGGACCCCCTCACCCTTGAGGTGGTCGACCTGATGGCCACCCTCGTCTCGGTCTTCCACAAGGAGTACGAGGAGGCCGCCGCAGCCCGCTCGCTCACCGGCGCCCAGGCCAAGGTGCTCGCACTGCTGCGGCGCGGCCCGCTGCCGATGCGCCAGATCGCCCAGACGCTCAGCTGCGAGCCCTCCAACATCACGGGCATCGTCGACCGCCTGGAGGCACGCGGACTGGTCGCCCGCCAGGCCGATCCCGAGGACCGCCGGGTCAAGCGGGTGGCCGCCACCGAGGCCGGCGAGGCCGCCTCCGCAGAACTGCGCGAGTCCCTGCACTTCGCCCGGGCCCCGCTCGCCGCTCTGGGCCCGGAGGAGCGCACCCAACTGCGGGACCTCCTGCGGCGCATGGCCGACAGCGCCGGGCAGCGGTGACCCCGGCGGGGACCACGCTCGATAAAGATCCAGATGAGGGAACCCCGCGCGCGGAGCCTGCGTCTCACCAGCTATGCTGCGGCGAGCGGTGCACTCGTGGGCCGCTCGTCCTGATGTACGACGATCAGTGCGCATGGTCGCCGTCACGCTGATGGTTTCGACGGATCAGCAGGACCAGTGAGATGGGGCGGTAGCTCAGCCGGTTAGAGCAGGGGACTCATAATCCCTTGGTCGTGGGTTCGAGTCCCACCCGCCCCACACGTGCTGACCAGCACACACGTTAGAGGAACGGCCCGCCGGTGCGTGCATCGGCGGGCCGCATTTCACTCGTACGGGGTTGCCCCGTGCGGGTTGAGCGGGGAACTCTGCGGATCAGGGCTGCTGACCGGCGTCAGGGGGCTGCGGGTCGAGGCCGAGCTGCTGTTCGGCCTGCTTCTCCGCCATGTCCACCTTGTCGGCGTACTTTCCGCCGGTCTTCTCGTCGATCATGTCGCCGGCCTTGCCGACCGACTGCTGGGCCTGGCTCTCGTGGCCCTTGAGCATGCCCTTGACCTTGTCGATCACGCTCATTGCGGGGTCTCCTCCCGGACGGTTACTCCTTCACCATGCGCCTCGGGTGACGGACCCGCCACATGGCCCAACGCGGCGCGGCGCGCACCCCGCCCTCAGGCCAGTGCCTTCTGCACCCGGGCCCAGAGTCCGCCGTCCACCGTGCCCACCCTGCGGCGGAAGTCGGCAAGCGGGACCTCGCGGGACTCCTCCGTCTCCAGCCAGCTCGCGCGCTTGTCGCGGTCGCCGACCGTACCGGGCGGCAGCGGCAGGACGCCGGGGAGTTCGGTGTGGTGCTTGCTGGTGATCTTGAGGACGGTGGCGCTGCGCGGTCCCCGGCGCAGCACCAGGCAGGGCCGGTCCTTGGAGCCGGGCCCGTCCTCGAACGGGACCTCGGCCCACCAGATCTCGCGCGGCTCGGGCAGCCGCGAGGGTGCGCCCCGCGCCGGTCCGGTGCCCGGGCGGCCCTGGGGACGCGTCGACCCGGGCCGGGCGGCGCGGTCCTCCGGACGGCGGGTATCGCCCCGGCGGCGGCCGGACGCGCGGTAGCCCAGGACGCCGAGGACGCACACCAGCACCAGCACCCCGCCGGCGACCAGCGCTCCGGCCCCGCCCGCCCCGCCGTGCCGCGCCAGCGCTTCGTACACCTGAGCATGCGTCATCCGACGGCCCCTCCTCGACTTCCGGTCCGCCGCATCCTACGAGGTCATGAGGGGCCCGAGCGCATTCGGGGCGGCGGTCCCGCCCGTTCGGGACCTGCGCGGTCGTTCGGTCCAGCGCGATCGTTCAGGGCTATCGCGGTCGTTCGGGGCTATCGCGGTCGTTCGGGGCTGGAGACCGCGAGCCACAGTCTGGCGGCGTCGACCCGGCCGTGGACCCGGAGTTTGGCGTAGGCGTGCTCCAGGTGCTTGTCCACGGTGCGCACCGACACGTCCAGGCGGCGGGCGATCTGCTGGTCCGAGCGGCCCAGGGCGAGCAGGTCCAGGACCGCCGCCTCCCGCGCGGTCACCCCGGCCGGCAGGCACAGCGGCGGTGCGAGCCGGTCCAGCGCATGGCTCAGCCGGGCGCGCAGCAGCGCCGCCGAGGTCACGTCCGCGTCGGAGAAGTCGCTGCCGCTCCGGTTCACCACCAGGCATACCGTGCGCCGGCCGGCCCTGACGTGGCCGGCCGGGAAGGCCATCGTCAGCTGGTACTCCGCGCCGACCGGCCGCAGCACCTCCGCGTAGGTGGCGAGCCGGTGGTACTCGGTGCGGGACTGCAGGTCGGAACGGCGCAGCGGTACCCCGCTGCCGGTGTCGTTGTGCCGGAACAGCGGGTCCGCCGGTGCGTTGACGTAGAAGCGGCCCAGGTCGTCCGGACCGAACAGCCCGGCGGGCAGGGTCACCGGGCAGCGACCGCCCGGAGTGCGCGCCGACCAGACGAGATGGTCCCCGGGAAGGGTCTGGAGCAGCAGCGGGAACAGCGCCGGGAGGAGCGTCTCCTCGTCGACGGCGTCGAGCAGGAGGTCGACGACGGCCAGGATGCGTCGCAGTCCGGCCTCCACCGGGGAAGCCACCCTTGGAGCGTGCCCCGCCCCGGCCGCCCGGTCAACCCCGGACCCGGGGACCGCGCTAGCGGCTGGCCGCGTACACGCGGTTGACCGGGCTCTCGGCGGCGAGCTTCCAGTGGTGCAGTCCGGCCTCGTCGGCGAGGTGCCGCATCGCGTCCTCGCCCGCGTGGTTGCCCATCGACTGCGGTCCGTGCTGGGCCAGCGCGGAGGGCAGGCAGACGGCCACCGAGGCGGAGACCACCGCGCGGCCGATGGGGTTGATGTTCTCCCGCACGTCCGCCGAGACGTTCGGTTCGACGATCATGCAGCTGCCGTCCTCGGCCAGGGTCTCCTGCGCGTGGGCCAGGGCCCTGCCCGGGTCGCCCATGTCGTGCAGGCAGTCGAAGAAGGTGATCAGGTCGTAGTGGTCGCCGGGGAAGTTCTCGGCGCCGGCCACCTCGAAGCCGACCCGGTCGGCCATCCCCTGCTCCTTCGCGATCTCCCGGGCGGCCTCGATCGAGGGCTGGTGGAAGTCGAAGCCGTGGAAGTGCGAGTTGGGGTAGGCCGCGGCCATCAGCATGGTGGAGTAGCCGTAACCGCAGCCGACGTCGGCCACCTCGGCGCCGCGCTGCAGCTTGCCGACCGTGCCGTTCATGGCCGGCAGCCACTCCGACACCAGCGCGCCGGTGTAGCCGGGGCGGAAGAACTTGGCGGTACCGGCGAAGAGCGCCGAGCTGTGCTCCTCCCAGCCGACGCCGGCACCGGTGCGGAACGCCTCCATCAGCGCGTCCTCGCTGCCGTAGAGGGCCTGCATCATGGTCAGGAAGCCGGCCGCGTAGGTGGGTGCGGCGGGGTCGGCCAGGACGGCCGCGTGCTCGTCCGGCAGCAGGTAGGCGTCCATCTCCGGGTCGTACAGCACGTACTCCCCCGCCACCTGGGCGGCCAGCCACTCGCTGAGGTAGCGCTCCACCAGCCCGGTCTTCTCGGCGAGCTGCGCCGCGGTGAGCGGACCGGCGCCGGCCATCGCCGTGTACAGCCCCAGCCGGTCGCCGAGCGAGGTGCACAGCCCCGCGACCGCGGCCCCGGCGTCGGTCACCACCCGGCCCAGGAACTCCATCACCTTGTCCTCGTCCATGGCCTCGGCCATGGCAACCACCTCCTCAACGCAGTCTCGTCCCCCGCCGCAGCCTTGCTTTCGCCCCCAACTCCAGCAGGCACGGCGAACCCCGGGCCATACGGGATTCTCCGTACGGACCGGGGCGGGTGGGTCGGTGCGTCCTGATGGACGGGTCCGGGGCGCACGGTCAGGCGTGCTGCGGAACCTCCTCGTTCTTGAGGCTCTCGCGGATCATCTGACGGAGCTCCAGGGAGTCCGTGTGCTCGTGCACCGAGACGGCGTGCTCGGAGGCGGCCCGGACGACCTCCTCCTCCTCGCCGGCGATGGTGAGGGTGCAGCCGGAGACGCTCGGATGGTCCCGGCAGTCGGCAACCTTGCGCATGATGAACCTCCCGGCGCCCGCGGTACTCACTCCCCGGCGGGCCAGGCGCTGGCCGGACGACCGGGGCGCGGTCGCACGGGTATGCCGTTCGACCATTGTGCGCCTGTCGGCGGTGAGAGAGAACCGGCCCGTGGACAGCAAAGAACCCGCCTCGGACCGAGACGGGCTTGACGGTTGAGCTCCTCCAATTGGACTCGAACCAATAACCTGCCGATTAACAGTCGGCTGCTCTGCCAATTGAGCTATGGAGGATCGTTCACTGCGCCGGTTTGGCTTCCGGCTGCTCCCCCAATTGGACTCGAACCAATAACCTGCCGATTAACAGTCGGCTGCTCTGCCAATTGAGCTATGGGGGAAGGTGCCGCTGCGCCGGCCCGGCTCCGTCGAGCGTGGGGCGGCGTTCGCTGCGGGTCATACATTAGCGCACCGAGGGGGGTGGTCCGCCAATCGATACTCCCCGGCCACCGCGGCACGGTGCCTGCTCGGCGCGGTGCCTGCTTGTCCGGCGCGGTGCCTGTCCGGCGCGATGTCCCCGGCGCGGGGTGTAGCGGCCAGTGGGACGGGTAGGCGTGCACGGATGGGGGTGCGGGGGCGGGTCCGTGCCCGGTGCGGCGCGGCGCGGCAGGCAGCAGCGTGCCGGAGCTCCCCGTAGGCTCCCCAGCAGGAGAGCAGCACGCTGCGGCTGCGGAGCGGCGGCAGCGGGACAAGAGGTGGAGGCGACAAGTGCGCAAGCTCACTTTCCTCGCGGGGCTGGCCCTCGGCTATGTGCTGGGCACCCGCGCCGGACGCGAACGCTACGAACAGCTCCGCAAGACCGCACGTGACATCGCGCAGACCCCGGCGGTCCAATCCGCGACCCGCAACGCCAAGCAGGCGGCGGGTTCGGCCGCCTGCAAGGCCGCCGACGCGGTGGCCGGACGGGTCGGCGACCGGCTGCCCGACTCGGTCACCGAGCGGGTCCCCTACCTCCGCGACCGGGCCGCCGCGAACGCCGCCGACAGCTGGGACAGCGGCGGCCGCTAGCCGTGGAGCGGCTGCCGACGGTCAATCCGCCTGCCGGGGGGAGCGGTTGGTGCCCAGGTGAGGCATGATCTCGCCATGGCGATATCGGCTGGCATCGACTGCTCCACTCAGAACACGAAGATCATCGTCTGCGACGGTGACACCGGTGCGGTGCTGCGGGAGAGCCGCGCGCCGCACCCAGGGGTGAGCACCGGAACCGCCACCGCCGAGATCGACCCGCAGTCCTGGCTGCGCTCCCTGGGCGCGGCGGCCGACGGCGGGATGTTGGAAGGCGTCCGCGCCATCGGTGTCAGCGCCCAGCAGCAGGGGCTGCTCGCCCTGGACGCCGGCGGCGTGCTGGTCCGGCCCGCGCTGCTGCGCAACGATCCGCGCGCCGCCCGGGCCGCGGCCCAGCTGGTGTCCGCGCTCGGCGGTCCCGGCGCCTGGGCCGAGGCCGTCGGCGGGGTCCCGCACGCCGGCAGCACCGTCGCCAAGCTCCGCTGGCTGGCCGAGAACGAGCCGCAGGCCGCCAAGCGGGTCGCCGAGGTCCTGCTCCCGCACGACTGGCTGGTCTGGCAACTGCTCGGCCAGTCCGCCCGCAGGACCACCGACCGGGGCGACGCCTCCGGCACCGGCTACTGGTCGCCGGTCACCGGCCAGTACCGCGGCAACCTGCTCTCCCTCGCCCTGGGCCACGAGCCGGCCGTCCCGGAGGTGCTCGGCCCGTCCGAGGCCGCCGGACACAGCCCGGAGGGCCTGCTGATCTCGGCCGGGACCGGCGCCACCATGGCCACCGCCCTCGGTCTGGGCCTCGGCCCGGGCGACGCCGTGGTGTCGCTGGGCAGCAACGGCACCGTCTACGCCGTGCACGACGAGGCCCTGATCGACCCCAGCGGCACGATCACCGCCTTCGCGGACGCGACCGGCCGGCATCTCCCACTGGTCAGCACGCTGAACGCGGCCCGGGTGCTGCGCGCCTCGGCGGAACTCCTGCGCACCGACCCGGAGGGGCTCAGCGAGCTGGCACTGCGGTCCACCCCCGGCGCCTACGGGCTGGTGCTGCTGCCCTACCTGGACGGCGAGCGCACCCCGAACCTGCCGCAGGCCGCCGGCACCCTGTCCGGCCTGCGGATCGAGGCGATGCGCCCGGAGCACCTGGCCCGGGCCGCGGTCGAGGGCGTGCTGTGCAACCTCGCCGACGCGCTGGACGTGCTGCGGCAGCGCGGGGTGACGGTCCGTCGGGTCTTCCTGACCGGCTCGGCGTCCCGGCTCGCCGCTGTGCAGAGCATCGCCCCGCTGGTGCTGGGCGTTCCGGTGGTGATTCCGCCGCCGGGCGACTACGCCGCCCGCGGTGCGGCCCGGCAGGCCGCCTGGTCGCTGGCCGGGACGGTGGAACCGCCGCAGTGGGCGCTGCCCGACGCGGTCACCGTCGACCCCGGCGACGACCTGGCGATCGGCGGCGCGATCCGGGAGCAGTACGCGGCGGTCCGCGACCAGACCCACCCCGAGCTCGGCCGGTGACACCGTCGGCCGCCCGGCGCCGTCCCGGTCCAGTCAGCCCCGGTCCGGCCGGCGTCAGTCCGGCCGCCCTCAGTCCAGGTAGCCGCGGAGCTGGTCGGCGAAGGCGTGGTCGCGGAGCTTGTTGAGGGTCTTGGACTCGATCTGGCGGATCCGTTCGCGGGTGACGCCGAACAGCCTGCCGATCTCCTCCAGCGTGCGCGGACGGCCGTCGACCAGGCCGTAGCGCAGCTGCACCACCCGGCGTTCGCGCTCGCCCAGCGTGGACAGCACCACCTCCAGATGCTGGCGCAGCAGCATGAACGCGGCGGACTCCACCGGGGAGGCCGCGTCGCCGTCCTCGATCAGGTCGCCGAGGGCGACGTCGTCCTCCTCGCCCACCGGGGCGTGCAGCGACACCGGCTCCTGGGCCAGCCGGAGCACCTCGGTGACCCGCTCCGGCGGCAGCTCCAGCACCGCCGCGACCTCGGCCGCGGAGGGCTCGTAGCCGCGCTCCTGCAGCAGCCGCCGCTGCACCCGGACCACCCGGTTGATCAGCTCCACCACGTGGACCGGGACCCGGATGGTGCGGGCCTGGTCGGCCAGGGCGCGGCTCATCGCCTGACGGATCCACCAGGTGGCGTAGGTGGAGAACTTGTAGCCGCGCGCGTAGTCGAACTTCTCCACCGCCCGGATCAGCCCGAGGTTGCCCTCCTGGACCAGGTCCAGCATGGTCAGGCCACGGCCCACGTAGCGCTTGGCGACCGAGACGACCAGGCGCAGGTTGGCCTCGATGAGGCGCCGCTTGGCGATCCGGCCGATGACGACCAGACGGTCGAGGTCGTCGGCGAGGCCGTCGTCCGGGAGGCTGGGGTGGGAGTTGAGGAACTCCTCGGCGAAGAGCCCGGCCTCGACCTGCCTGGCGAGGTCGACCTCGTCGACGGCGGTGAGCAGCGGGATGCGGCCGATCTCGCGGAGGTACTGCCGGAACAGGTCGGCGGAGGGGCCGGCGCCCTCGTCCAGCGCGGGCTGCGGCGGATCGGCCTGGTCGGCCGGGACTTCGACGTCGGCGGGGTCCGCCTGGTCGGCGGGGACGTCGAGGCCGGCGGGGGCGTCGGCGTCGTCGGCCGGGGCACCGTGGTCGGCCACGGGTCGGCGGGCAGCGTGGTCGGCGGGGGCGTCGAGGGAGGGGTCGGCGGAGACTTCGTGGTTGGCGGGGTCCGTGCGGTCGGTCGGGACGTCGGGGTCGGCGGGCGCGGGGTCGTCGGCGGTCGGTATGGGCGACGGAGGAGCTTGGCGGACGGCCGTGGCGAGGTCCACGTCCCTCCTTTCCGACGCCGGGAACCGCTCTGCGGATGAGGGGGTCGGCGCCTGCTGGCCGGGGCTTCGGCTCGTACGGTGCGCGCGCCGCATCGGAACGGTGGGGGCCTCGCCGCCCTCCGTCCGGGACGCGGTAGGCGAGGGTCCGTCGGGGCCGACGGTCCTGCGCTCAGATGAGTGGGGCACCACCACCCAGTGTGCCCCTCCGCTGACGCTCCGGCAGAGACGCGTGCGCGCACTTTCTGCGACAAGCGCCCACCACGGGCCGCGCGAAGCGCGCACCCGCGCGGCGCGGGGCGCGAAGCCCACCGCGCGGAGCGCGCGAAGCCCACGGCGCGGGGCGCGCGAAGCCCACGGCGCGGGGCGCGCGAACCCGCGGCGCGGAGCGCGGAGCGCGGGCTAGAGGGCGGAGGCGCCGCGTTCGCGGAGGCCTTGGCCGTACTGCTGGAGTGCCCACAGCTCGCCCTGGACCGCGGAGAGCTGTTCCGGCGTGGCGCGCGGGCCCAGACGCTGCAGGTGGGCTCGGCAGTCGGCGACCCTGCGGTCCACCGCCTGCAGCCGCAGCTTGACCAGGAACTCGCCCGCGTAGACCTCGTCCGCCGCCCGCCGGGTGCGCACCGGCTCCACGGTCAGTTCGGTGATCAGGCCGCGCACCGCCTCGTCCGGGGCCGCCTCGCGGACCGTGGGTGACCAGGCGTCCGGCGCGGCCGCGCCCGCGGCGACCCCGCCGGCCGCGGCGATGGCGGCACGGACCGTGGCGTACGGCGGGGTGGGGAACTCCTCCTCGGCGAAGAAGTCGAAGGTGGGCGCGACCAGCGCCGGGTACTGCAGGGCCAGCTTCAGCAACTCGCGCTCGACGAACTGGGCCGGGTCGCGCGGGTTGAGCCGGTACGAGGGACGACGGGCCACCGCGGGCGCGGCCGGCGCCGCGGCGGCGCCGCGCCGGTCGCCGGGGCGGCCGCCGTTGCGCTCGCGTTCGGCATCGCGCTGGCGCTGCCATCGGGCCAGCTGGTTGACCCGGCGCACCACGAACTGCTCGTCCAGGATGCCGACCATGCCCGCGAGTTGGACCGCGTAGTCGTGCTGGATCGAGCCGTCCTTGATCCGGGCGACGATCGGCGCGGCCTGCTCCAGCGCGGCGGAGCGGCCCTCGGCGGTCTCCAGGTTGTGCTGGGCGACGGCGGCCCGGATCGCGAAGGCGAACAGCGGCACCGGATTCTCGATCAGCGTGCGGACCGCCTCGTCGCCCTGGGCGAGCCGCAGCTCGCAGGGGTCCATCCCGCCGGGGGTGACCGCGATGGAGGTCTTCGCGGCGAACTTCTGGTCGTCCTCGAAGGCCCGCAGCGCCGCCTTCTGCCCGGCCGCGTCGCCGTCGAAGGTGAAGACCACCTCGCCGCGGAACTGCGAGGTGTCCATCAGCAGCCGGCGCAGGATCTTGATGTGGTCCTCGGCGAACGCGGTTCCGCAGGTGGCGACGGCCGTGGTGACGCCGGCGAGATGACAGGCCATCACGTCGGTGTAGCCCTCGACGACCACGGCCCGGCCGGACTTGGCGATCTCCTTCTTGGCCAGGTCGATGCCGTAGAGCACATGGGACTTCTTGTAGAGCGGGGTCTCCGGGGTGTTCAGGTACTTGGGACCCTTGTCGTCCTCGCGCAGCTTGCGCGCGCCGAAGCCGACCACCTCGCCGGTGATGTCGCGGATCGGCCAGACCAGCCGGCCCCGGAAGCGGTCCATCGGACCCCGGTTGCCCTCCGAGCAGATTCCGGAGACCAGCAGTTCGCGGTCGGTGTAACCGCGCCCGCGCAGGAAGCGGGTGAGGTTCTCGAAGCCGCCGGGCGCATAGCCCACGCCGAAGTGCGCGGCGGCCTCGGACTCGAAACCGCGCTCCTTGAGGAAGCGGCGGCCGGTCTCCGCCTCCGGGCTCGCCAGCTGCTCGGTGAACCAGGCGGCGGCGATCCGGTTGATCTCCAGCAGCCGGGTGCGCTCGCCCTGCTGCCGTCCCGGCTGGTAGCCGCCGCCCTCGTAGCGCAGGGTGATGTTCAGCTGCGCGGCGAGGCGCTCCACCGTCTCGACGAAGGACAGGTGCTCCATCTTCATGACGAAGCCGATGGTGTCGCCGCTCTCCTGGCAGCCGAAGCAGCTGAAGACGCCCTTGCTCGGACTCACGTAGAACGACGCGGACTTCTCGTCGTGGAACGGGCAGAGGCCCTTCAGCTGCCCCCCGCCACCGTTGGTGAGCTGGACGTACTGGCCCACGACGTCGTCGATCCGGACGGCGGCCTTGACCGCGTCCACGTCCTCGTCCCTGATCCGCCCTGCCACGTCGTGCAGTGTATGCCCGGGGGCCGACAGGACTCCCCGGGCGAGCGGGACGGCAGGCGTCAGAGGTCGGCCAGTGGCACGGAGGGGTCCGCGAGGCGGTCGGGGTCGATCGGGCGGGCGGAGCGGACCAGCTGCTGGATGCTGCCGACCACGTCCCAGGTGTTGACGTTCATCCCGGCCAGCACCCGGTTGTCCGGCGCCTGCCAGAAGGCGATGAACTCGCGCTTGCCCGCGTCGCCGCGCAGCACCACGTGGTCGTAGGCGCCGGGGGCGGCGAAGCCGGAGTACTCCAGGCCGACGTCGTACTGGTCGGAGTAGAAGTACGGGACGCGGTCGTAGACCACCTCCTGGCCGAGCATGGCGCGGGCGGCGGCCGGGCCGCCGTTGAGGGCGTTGGCCCAGTGCTCGACCCGCAGCCGCCGCTCGAACAGCGGGTGCCAGGCGGAGGCGACGTCCCCGGCCGCGAACACCGCCGGGTCGGTGACGCTGCGCAGCGAGGCGTCCACGGCGATGCCGCCGCCGTCCTCCCTGGCGGCGAGCTCCAGGCCGGCGTCCTGGGCCAGGCCGGTCTGCGGGGCCGCGCCGATGCCGACGACCACGGCGTGCGCGGGGTACTCGTCGCCGTCGTCGGTCTGCACCGCCAGGACCATGCCGTCCTCGCCCTCGATCGCGGTGACCGAGGCGCCGAAGCGGAAGGTCACGCCGCGGTCCTGGTGCAGGTTGACGAAGAAGGCCCCCAGTTCCGGGCCCAGCGCGCCGTAGAGAGCGGTTGGCTGCGGCTCGATGACGGTCACCTCGGCACCGTAGGTACGGGCGGCCGCGGCGACCTCCAGGCCGATCCAGCCCGCGCCGACCAGCAGCAGCCGGCCGTTCTCCCGGCCCAGCGCCTGCAGGGTGGCCCGCAGCCGCTCCGAGTCGGCGAGTTTGCGCAGGTAGTGCACACCGCCCAGGCCGATGCCGGGCACGTCCAGCGGGCGCGGGGCCGAGCCGGTGGTGAGCAGCAGCCGGTCGTAGCCCAGCACGGTGCCGTCGGCCAGGTGCACCTCGCGGGCCGACCGGTCCAGCCGGGTGGCCGGCGAGCCGAGCCGCAGCTCGATCTCGTGCGCGGCGTACCAGGGCGAGTCATGGACGAACAGGTCCGCGCGCGGGGTGCTGCCGGCCAGGTAGCCCTTGGAGAGACCGGGCCGCTCGTACGGGGCCTCGCGTTCGGCGCCGACCAGTATCACCCGCCCGGTGAACCCCTCCGCCCGCAGGGTCTCGGCGGCCTTGGCCCCGGCCAGACCGGCTCCGACGATGACGTGGGTCTCATGTGCGTCCACCATGGAACGTTCTCCTGTCGGCTCGTCGGACGGGGTCGGACGGGATCGGTTGGGGGGAGGCCTCCGCGCGCGACGCCGCACTGCCCAGAGTGCAGCCTCCCGCACCGGCCGGGAACGGAAAAGGGCGCACAGCGCGCGCCGCACCCCGAACGGCGGCCCGGCGGGCCGGTGCGGGGGGACTAGCTGGTGAGCAACCGGTGCCGGGCGGCGGCGGAGGCGTCGGTAAGCGTGGCGATCTGGTCGATCACCGCCCGCAGCCGGGCCTCGTCGGTGGCCGCGTCCTCGTAGAGGGCGGCGAACACCGGGTCGAGGCCGTAGGGGGCGGAGGCGACCAGGGCGTCGGCGAGCTCGGCGATGACGGTGCGCTGCCAGGTGCGCAGTTGCTCCTGGTCGTCGCGCTGCATCACGTACCGGTCGGCGACCGCCTTGAGCACCGCGCACTCCAGCCGCACCCCGCGCGGGACGACCAGGTCCGCCTGGTAGCGGCTGAGCGGTCCCGGCCCGTACGCGGAGCGGGTGGCCTGCTCGGCGGCGGTACAGAAGCGGCCGATCAGCTGGCTGGTGGCATCCTTGAGCGCGGCCCGGCCCCGGGCCGAGCCGTCGTAACTGCGCGGCCACCAGTCCTCCGCCTGCAGCCGGTCCAGTGCCTCGGCCAGTTCGGCCGGTTCGGCGTTGGGCGCGTAGCGGACCGCGACCTGGAACAGTTCCTCGCGCTCCGGCTCGGAGCGCAGCGCGGCCGGGGCGACATGGCCGGCCTGCAGCCCGTCCTCGACGTCGTGGACGGAGTAGGCGACGTCGTCGGACCAGTCCATCACCTGGGCCTCGAAGCAGCGGTGCGCACCGGGGGCGCCCTGCCGAAGCCAGCCGAACACCGCCAGGTCCTCGTCGTAGACGCCGAACTTGTGCGGGAACTCGGGGTGGCTGCCCCGGGTCCAGGGGTACTTGGTGGCGGCGTCCAGCGCGGCGCGGGTGAGGTTCAGCCCGACGCTGCGGCCGTCGGCACCCGGGGTGAACCGTTTGGGCTCCAGCCGGGTCAGGATGCGCAGGCTCTGGGCGTTGCCCTCGAAGCCGCCGCAGGCCGCGGCGGCCCGGTCGAGGGCCTCCTCACCGGTGTGGCCGAACGGGGGGTGGCCGATGTCGTGGGACAGGCAGGCGGTCTCCACCAGGTCGGGGTCGCAGCCGAGCGCCGCGCCCAGCTCCCGGCCGACCTGCGCGCACTCCAGCGAGTGGGTCAGCCGGGTGCGCGGGAAGTCGTCCGCGAGCGGCGCCACCACCTGGGTCGTCCCGGCCAGGCGGCGCAGCGCGGCGGAGTGCAGCACCCGGGCGCGGTCGCGCTGGAAGGCGGTGCGGCCGGGGCGCTTGTCCGGCTCGTCCACCCAGCGGGCCGCCGCGGCGGCGCTGTACTCGGTGCACTCGGTGCTCGACGAGGTGACGTCCATGGGGCCACGCTAGTCGGAAGCAGTGACAGGCCAGGTCGGACACGCCTCAACCGGCCGGAGCCGGCGGTTCAGCCCGCTCCGATCGCCTGCTGGTACAGCGCCTTGACGTCGTCGCCGAAGTAGCAGCTGTAGGAGACGTCCGGCGAGTCGCCGCCCTCCTGGTAGCCCCCTATCACTCCCACCATGGTGCCCAGGCCGGTGGTCGCGTCGATCCCGGCCAGCATCGGCCCGCCGCTGCTGCCGTCCGCGAAACCGACGCAGTCGAACTCCGACTGGGTCGCCGCGTAGACCTTGAGGGTGTTGGTGCAGGCCACCGGCTGCTCGGTGGAGCTGGGGTAGCCGATCGCCCCGACCTGGGCCGGGCGCAGCTGGGAGAAGGCGATGTGCTGGGCACCGACCTGGTCCGCCAGCGCCTTTCCGGAGCCGCCGGACTGCTGCACCCGGACGAAGGCCACGTCGTAGTCGGGGTTGCTGTTCGCCGCCCAGTGCGGGTCGATCGAGACCTTCACCGGGGTCCACTCGCCGTAGGGCTCCTGCCCGTCGTGGTAGCCGGGGACGAAGACGAAGGCGCCCGGGGAGGGGATGCCGTTGGCGGGGTCGGAGAGGCAGTGCGCGGCGGTGGCGATCACGTCGCCGCCGGGGCTGTCGACCACGGTGCCGGTGCAGAAGTGGTGGTGCAGGTCGGCCTTGCCGTCCGGTCCGGTCACGAACACCGCGCCGACCGTCGGCAGGCCGGTGAAGGGGACGCCGACGGGCGTCGCCGGAGTGGCCGGCGCGGAGCCGGCCGGCGCGGCGTCGGAGCTGGTGCCGGACCCGGCCGGGCCGGCGGACGGCGTCCCGGCCGCGGGCGCCGCCGCGCTCCCCGTCCCGCCGAGCGCGGTGGGGACGACGACGTTCGGCAGCCTGACCGGCGCGCGCCGGGCGGCGGCCTGCGCCGACGGCGCGGGGCGGGGCCCGGAACCCTCGTCCTGCGACTGGTCCACCACCACCGCGAAGCAGACGCCGAAAGCCAGGACGCCGAGGGTTCTGGAGAGCAGGCGCAGTTGAGAACGGGTCACACCCAGGAGCTCCCTTCCGAGCCAGGCAGGCCGTCGTCGCCGCCCCGGCCTACCGACCGGTCGGGCGTCAGTGCTGACTGGGTGGACCGTAGACTGCCCTGGGCGCTGCTGTCGATGCCTGCCACGAGGGACCGTTCGTCCGGCGGCCTCGACGTCGGTAGCGGCGGCGTCAGTGGCAGCGCTGTCGGGAGGGGCGACCATTTCCGGCATTATGCCGCATCTCGGACGCCCATCCCCGGCAATCCGCAGTGTCACAGGCGCGTAATAAAGCACATAGAACGGTCAAACTACGCATCCGCCCCGGGTTAAGGTCTGCTGAGAGAGCAGTCGGCCCCGCGGCGGGCCGCGCACGCCACCGGAGACGCCACGGCACCAGCCCCGACCGTGGAGAGCAGGAGAGCCCACCCGTGAGCCTGACCGGGAGCGCGTTCTTCTACCTGCTCATCCTCGCCACGGTACTGGCGGTCGCCGGGACCCTGGTCGCCTGGGGCCTGGTCCGCGGGCCGCGCCCGCTGCGCTGGGCGGTCCGGCTGCTGATGATCGTGGTGTGCCAGCTCACCGCCATCTCCATCGTGGCCGTGTGGATCAACAACAGCTACGGCCTCTACACCTCCTGGTCGGACCTGCTCGGCGAGGAGAAGGGCGGCGCGGTCGCGGCCGGCAGCGGCACCAGCGGGCCGGTACCGGCCATGCCCGGGCCGCCGCCCAGCCGGGCCATGTTCACCCGGACCGGCAACGGCCTGCTGGAGACCTACGTCCACGGCAAGTACTCCAAGCTGTCCGGCCAGGTGCTGGTCTGGACGCCGCCGCAGTACGACCAGCCGCAGTACCGCACCATGCGGTTCCCGGTGATGATGCTGCTGCACGGGGTCCCCGGCTCGCCGCAGTCCTGGGCCGAGGGCGGCGGTATGCCGGGCACGCTGGCGCAGATGATGGCGGCCGGGACGGTGAAGCCGGCCATCGTGGTGATGCCGGTGATCGATCCCGGCGGCGGCGACACCGACTGCAGCGACACCCCGGTCAGGAAGAACGCCACCTGGCTGGTCAAGGACGTGCCCGAGCTGATCGAGACCCAGTTCCGGGCCCTGAACGACGCCAGGGGCTGGGGCCTGATCGGCTTCTCCACCGGCGGGCTCTGCTCGGTGAAACTGGCGATGCAGTACCCCAACACCTTCGCCTCGGCCGTCGGCATGGACCCCGACCCGTTGTCCGGCGACCCCTCGGTGCTCAAGGACGCGCAGCTGCGCCAGGCCAACAGCCCGATGTGGCTGGCCCGGCAGAAGCCCGCGGTCTCCCTGATGCTGGCCACCAGTGCCAAGGACCGGTACAGCCCGGTGTCCAACATCACCGACTTCGCGAAGGTGGTGCAGTGGCCGACCGACCTCGCCGCCCCCGAGATACTTCCCTCCGGCGGTCACAACTGGAACACCTGGCAGCGCCTGTTCCCCACCGTCTTCCCCTGGCTGAGCGCCCACCTGGACGACGCCCAGGTGGTGACCCCGCCGGTGACGCACCAGACTCCCCCGGTACTGCGCCGGTAGGCGGTCAGGCGTCGCCGTCGGACTGCTCGGCCAGGAACTCCTCGAAGGCCCGGCCCAGCTCGTCCGCGGAGGGCAGGTCGGCGGGCTCGGCCAGCAGGTTCTCCCGGTCGGCGGCACCCGCCACCGCGTCGTACTGCTGTTCCAGGCCTGCCACGGCGGTACGCAGCTCGCCGTCGCCGTCCTCGATCTGCTGGTCGATGTCGGACCGCACCTCGTCCAGCCGGGCGCGCAGTTCAATCCCCGGCAGTACCAGCCCGGTCGCCGCCTGGACCGCCTCCAGCACCGCGACCGCCGCCTGCGGGTACGGGGTACGGGCCAGGTAGTGCGGGACGTGCGCGGCGAAGCCCAGCACGTCGTGGCCGGCCTCGGCCAGCCGGAACTCCAGCATCGCCGCCACGCTGGCCGGGACCTGCACCTTCTCGAACCAGCGCGGGTACAGCCCGAGCAGGTCCTCGCGGCTGCCGTGCGGGGTGAGGCCCACCGGACGGGTGTGCGGGACGCCCATCGGGATGCCGTGGAAGTTCACCGAGAGCCGCACCCCGAGCCGCTCCACCATCAGCAGCACCGCCTTCGCGAAGCGCTCCCACTCCACGTCCGGCTCCGGGCCGCTGATCAGCAGGAACGGCGCCCCGACCGAGTCGTGCAGCAGGTAGAGGTCGATCGCCGGGGCCTCGTAGGAGGCCCAGTGGTCCCGGTCGAAGACCATCGAGGGGCGCCGGGCCCGGTAGTCCACCAGCCGGTCCGCGTCGAAACGCGCCAGCAGCACCCGCTCCGGATCCTCCAGCAGATGGGCGACGACCTGGTCACCGGCCTCGCCGGCGTCCATGAAGCCCTCGAAGAAGTGCAGCAGCACCGGGCCCGTCGGGGCGACGGCGGACGCCTCGCCCGCACCCGTGCCGAAGGCCGCCTCGACGGCCTCCAGGGCCTGCGGCTCGAATGCGAACAGCGCCTGCGGATCAAGCACGGTGAACCCAATCTCCTGAGGTCCGCGGGCGGGTTTCGCGCGGACTCCTTCATCCAAGCACCAGCAGCGCGGACCCGCGCCACATTCCCGACCAGGGACGATTTCCCGCAGCGACTTTCACAAACACGATCGGCCTGAAATACTCGGGCGCGGCGTGGGATGACTTGGCCACCGCAGGCCGGTATGGTCCTCTCGCTGCACTGCATCGCTGCTGTCAGCAGACCTTGCCACAGCTGTACCTCGCATCGCACCTTGCCTTCACCTGGCCGCCCGCTGTCCTTCGCGCTCTCGTTCCTTCCTCGGCCATCTCCCGGACACACACTGTCCCCTCGCTCCCTGCACCGACACGGTTGACGCGCTCCGTCGCCGCACCCGGTTCGCAGGGCGCCACCCCTTGCCCGAGAACGCCGAAGGACCGAATCCCTGTGCCTGATTCCGTCTTCCTGCTCGGCCGCAGCGTGCGGCTGGAGCCCCTCGCCGAGCGCCACGTGGAGGCGCTGGCCGCTGCCGCCGCGCAGGACCGCAGCAGCTACGCGTTCACGCCCGTCCCGCACGGGATCGAGGCGACCGCCCGCTACGTCCAGGACGCCCTGACCGCCCAGGCGGCGGGCCGGGCGCTGCCGTTCGCCACGGTCAGGATGCGCGACGGCCTGGTGGTGGGCTCGACCCGGTTCTGCGAACTGGACTACTGGGAGGGCCCGGTGATCTGGCCGCCGGCCCCCCGGGGCCCGGTCGGCGACCCGCTGACCGCCGTGCCGGACGCGGCGGAGATCGGCGCGACCTGGCTCTCCGCGGAGGCCCAGGGCAGTGGGATCAACACCGAGGCCAAGCTGCTGATGCTGCGTCATGCCTTCGAGAAGTGGGGGGTGCGCCGGATCTCCATGCGCGCGGACGCCCGCAACGCGCGGTCCCGCGCGGCGATCGAACGGCTGGGCGCGGTGCTGGAAGGTGTCCACCGGGCGCACACCCGCGGCCTCGACGGCCTGGTCCGGGGCACCGCGTTCTACTCGATCCTGGACGAGGAGTGGCCCGTGGCCCAGGCCGCGCTGGAACGCCGCGTCTACGAGCCGCACCTCATCTCCGCATAGCACCCGCACCGCGGAGCTCTGCCGAAACGTTCGGGCGGCACGGCGGCGTTCGGGTGCCGAAACGGAAGGTGGCTGGGGCGGGTCGCCCGGACGCCGTTGTCCGGATGACCCGCCCCAGCCGTACGGCGGGAACTCTGCGCCGAGCGCCGCCGTGCTCTGGGGGGGTGTCGCGCGCCGCGCGCCGGTTGAGGGTGGCGGTGGGCGACGGGTGGGCGGGCAGCTCCCCCTTCGCCCCCTCATCCTTGGTCGGGGAACGGGGTGAAGGGGGTGCTCACGCTGACACGGGGTGAGGGGCCCCGTGAGGGTGTGTCAGCGCGAGTCGCTGCCCGCGGTCTCGATGGCGGCGCGGCCTGCCTCCAGGCGCGCCACCGGGATACGGAACGGCGAGCAGGACACGTAGTCCAGCCCCACCTCGTGGAAGAAGTGGACCGAGTCCGGGTCGCCGCCGTGCTCGCCGCAGACGCCGAGCTTGAGGTCGGGACGGGTGGCCCGGCCCTCCTTCACGGCGTGCCTGACCAGCGCGCCGACGCCGTCCCGGTCGATGGTCTCGAACGGGGAGACCCCGAAGATCCCCTTCTCCAGGTACGCGGTGAAGAACGAGGCCTCCACGTCGTCGCGGGAGAAGCCCCACACCGTCTGGGTCAGGTCGTTCGTCCCGAAGGAGAAGAACTCGGCGGCCTCGGCGATCTGACCGGCGGTCAGCGCGGCCCGGGGCAGCTCGATCATCGTGCCGAGCTTGATGTCGAGGGTGACGCCGGTCGCCGCGGCGACCTCGGCCAGCACCTGCTCGCACTCGTCCCGCACTATCTCCAGCTCCTGGACGGTGCCGACCAGCGGGATCATCACCTCGGGGCGCGGGTCCCCGCCGCCCAGACGGCGCTCCGCCGCGGCCTCGGCGATGGCCCTGACCTGCATCCCGAACAGACCGGGGATGACCAGGCCGAGGCGTACGCCGCGCAGGCCCAGCATCGGGTTCTGCTCGTGCAGCTTGTGCACGGCCTGGAGCAGGCGCAGGTCGTTCTCGTTGGGGTCCTTGCGGGCCTCGGCCAGCGCCACCCGGACCGAGAGCTCGGTGATGTCCGGGAGGAACTCGTGCAGCGGCGGGTCGAGCAGACGGACCGTCACCGGCAGGCCGTCCATGGCCTGGAAGAGCTCGACGAAGTCGCCCTTCTGCAGCGGCAGCAGCGTCGACAGGGCCGACTCGCGGTCCTTGTCGTTGTCCGCCAGGATCAGGTGCTCGACCTCCTTGCGCCGCTCCTCGCCGAGGAACATGTGCTCGGTGCGGCACAGCCCGATGCCCTGGGCGCCGAAGCGGCGGGCGCGGTTCGCGTCGTCGGCGTTGTCGGCGTTGGCGCGGACGCTCAGCCTGCGCCGGACGTCGGCGTGGGCCATCAGCCGGTGGACCGCCTGGACCAGGCCGCCCTCCTCGTCGGCGCCGGCGTGCAGGGTGCCCTCGAAGTACTCGACGACCGGGGACGGGACGACCGGGACCTCGCCCAGGTAGACCTTGCCGGTGGAGCCGTCGATGGAGATCAGGTCGCCCTCCTCCACCACCTTGCCGTCGGCGGTGGTGAAGCGGCGCTTCTTGGTGTCGACCTCCAGCTCCTCGGCGCCGCAGACACAGGTCTTGCCCATGCCGCGGGCGACGACCGCCGCGTGCGAGGTCTTGCCGCCGCGCGAGGTGAGGATGCCCTCGGCGGCGATCATGCCGTCCAGGTCGTCCGGGTTGGTCTCGCGGCGCACCAGGATGACCTGCTCGCCGGAGCGGGACCACTTGACCGCGGTGTAGGAGTCGAAGACGGCCTTGCCGACCGCGGCGCCGGGCGAGGCGGCGATGCCCCAGGCGACCCGCTCGGCCTTGGTGGACTCGTCGAAGCGCGGGAACATCAGCTGCGCCAGCTGCGCGCCGTTGACCCGGTGCAGCGCCTCGTCCAGGTCGATCAGGCCCTGGTCGACCAGCTGGACCGCGATCCGGAAGGCGGCGGCGGCGGTGCGCTTGCCGATCCGGGTCTGCAGCATCCACAGCTTGCCGCGCTCGATGGTGAACTCGATGTCGCAGAGGTCCCGGTAGTGGTTCTCCAGGGTCTCCATGATGGCCATCAGCTGGTCGTAGGACGCCTTGTCCAGGCCCTCCAGCTCGGCCAGCTGCATGGTGTTGCGGATGCCGGCCACGACGTCCTCGCCCTGCGCGTTCTGCAGGTAGTCGCCGTAGACCCCGGCGTGGCCGCTGGCCGGGTCGCGGGTGAAGGCGACGCCGGTGCCGGAGTCGGTGCCCAGGTTGCCGAAGACCATGGAGCAGATGTTGACCGCGGTGGCCAGGTCGCCGGGGATGCGCTCCTGGCGGCGGTAGAGCTTGGCCCGGTCGCTGTTCCAGCTGTCGAAGACGGCGTGGACGGCGAGGTCCATCTGCTCGCGCGGGTCCTGCGGGAAGGCGCGGCCGGTGTGCTCGCGGACGATGCCCTTGAAGACCTCGACGATCGCCTTCAGGTCGTCGGCGTCGAGGTCCAGGTCGTCCGCGGTGCCCTTGGCCTGCTTGGCCGCGTCCAGGGCGTCCTCGAACAGCTCGCCCTCGACACCCAGCACGGTCTTGCCGAACATCTGGATGAGGCGGCGGTACGAGTCCCAGGCGAACCGGTCGTTGCCGGACTGGGCGGCGAGGCCGGCCACCGAGGCGTCGGACAGGCCGATGTTCAGCACCGTGTCCATCATGCCCGGCATGGAGAACTTGGCGCCGGAGCGGACCGACACCAGCAGCGGGTCGGCCGCGTCGCCGAGGCGCTTGCCCATCTGCTGCTGCAGCGCGTCCAGGTGCGCGGTCACCTCGTCCCGCAGCGAGGCGGGCTCGTCACCGGTCTCCAGGTAGACCTTGCAGGCCTCGGTGGTGATGGTGAACCCGGGGGGGACCGGGAGACCGAGGTTGGTCATCTCGGCGAGGTTCGCACCCTTCCCGCCGAGCAGGTCCTTCAGATCCTTGTTGCCCTCGGTGAAGTCGTAGACGAATTTCTGCTCTGCCGACACGGGTTGTTCTCCTGCCGCACGGTTGCCCTGACGCCGGAGAACATACCCAGATCAAAGGCGGTTCAGCGCCCCCGTTGGGCCGTCAGTGGCCTGTACCCATGGGTAACCCGATAGATCGAATGCGCCGTATCGGGCTTCGCCTGTGAAAGTTAAATCGTCGCCCTGACGCTAGCTTGCCTTCAAAGGTTGAAGGAAGGGAAACCGTACGATCACATAACCGCCACTCTGCGTTCATGATCAGTTTCAGCCGGGCAACCTTGGCTTGATCATGTGTAGGAATCAGCCACCCCGTGACGCCCACCCGTTCGAGAGCTGATCCACCCCCGCGTGCGCGCGCCGTTTCACGTCCAACTGACGCAAAGTGAGCACCGGTGTGGCCAGAGTCACGTCCCCAGGTGAGGCACTCGGTCAGCTCTCGGACGTAGAAACCTCGGCTTCAGCCGCCTGATGTGTCCAGTTCAGCATCGGCGCTGGGCACGGCACAGTCGTAGGGGTCGTCCAGCCAGCCCTCGGGCAGCACCACCCGGTTCGCCCCCGAGGTGCGGCCGCGCGGGCCGTCCGCGCTCTCCGGCCAGCGCTGCTCCTGGTCGACCGCCGCCAGGTGGGTCTCCAGCTCGTCCAGCGAGGAGGACAGCGCCAGCGCCCGCCGCAGCTCGGAGCCCACCGAGAAGCCCTTGGTGTACCAGGCCACGTGCTTCCGGAAGTCCACGACGCCGTGCTTCTCGTCGCCGATCCACTCCCCCAGCAGCTGGGCGTGCCGCAGCATCACCCCGGCCACATAGCCGAAGTCGGGCCGCGCGTACTGGGTCTCACCCTCGAACACCGACACGAGCTCCTTGAACAGCCACGGCCGCCCCAGGCAGCCGCGGCCGACCACCACGCCGTCGCAGCCGGTCTCGCGGACCATCCGCACCGCGTCGTCGGCCGACCAGATGTCGCCGTTGCCCAGCACCGGGATGTGCGCGGGCACCGCCTCGCGCAGCCGGGCGATGGCACTCCAGTCCGCCGTCCCGCTGTAGTGCTGGATCGCGGTGCGGCCGTGCAGCGCGATGGCGGCCACGCCCTCGTCGGCGCCGATCCGGCCGGCGTCCAGGTAGGTCATGTGGTCGTCGTCGATGCCCTTGCGCATCTTCATGGTCACCGGCAGCCGGCCGGCGCCGGCCACCGCCTCGCGCAGGATCTGCCGCAGCAGGTTCCGCTTGTACGGCAGCGCGGAGCCGCCGCCCTTGCGGGTCACCTTGGGGACCGGGCAGCCGAAGTTGAGGTCGATGTGGTCGGCCAGGTCCTCGTCCGCGATCATCCGGGCCGCGCGTCCGACGGTCACCGGGTCCACCCCGTACAGCTGGATCGAACGGGGCTGCTCCGACGCGTCGAAGCGGATCAGCCGCATGGTCTTCTGGTCCCGCTCGACCAGGGCCCGGGTGGTGATCATCTCGGAGACGAACAGGCCCTTGCCGGCGCTCTGCTCGCGGCAGAGGGTGCGGAAGGGGGCGTTGGTGATCCCGGCCATCGGCGCGAGCACCACCGGCGGCCACACCTCGATCGACGGGCCGAGGCGCAGCGGCGCGGCGGCGGGGGCTTCGAGTGCGGTCGTCATGGTGCTGCTGCTTCCCGATCTGTTCCAGTAGGGCCCGGCCCGTGGTGGTGCGGCCGGTGCGTCGCGGTGCGCCGTGGCGGTCCGGTGCGGTCCTCGGGCGCGATCCTCCAGTGTCCCACCCGCGCCGACCACTCCTCGCCGTCCGCCGTCCTCGCCGTCCGCCGTCCTCGCCGTCCGGTGCCCTCGCCGTCTGCCGCCTGGTGTTCGCCTCCCGCCGTCGGCGGATGGCGCGGCTACTGCGGGCCGTCGGCGGCGCAGCCCTGCTCGACCGCGATGGCGTGCAGCTTCTCCACCCGCTCGCGGGTCTCGTCGTCGGCCGGGGTGTAGGTGACCATGCGGGTGCCCTGGCGCGGGCCGAGCCACATCGAGGTGAACTCGAAGTGCAGCAGCCCGACCTCTGGGTTGAGGAAGCGCTTCTCGCCGTGTTCCGAGGTGCCCACCTCATGCCGCCGCCACTGTGCGTCGAACTCGGGCGAGGCCAGCAGCAGCCGCTTGACCAGCGACTTCCAGGCCGGCTCGGCGACGTGGTCGGCCATCGCCGAGCGGAACTTGGCCACCATCATCGCGGTGGCCGCCTCGTAGTCCACCAGGGTGCGCTTCCAGCCGGGGTGGGTGAACGCCAGCAGCATGGCGTTGCGGTCCTCGGGCGCGATCGCGTCCAGGTCGCCGAACAACCGTCCGTAGGTGCGGTTGTAGGCGAGGATGTCGTAGCGGTTGTTCATCGCGACCGCAGGCAGCGGCTCCAGCTGCTCCATGATCGTCAGCACCGCCGGGGTGACCGTGGGGCAGGTCGGCCTCGGCATCGGGTCGGCCGCGTCCGCCAGTGCGAAGAGATGCTGGCGTTCGTTGAAGTCCAGCAGCAGGCCCCGTGCGATGGCGTCCAGCACCTGCGGCGAGACCTGGATGGCGCGGGCCTGCTCCAGCCACGTGTACCAGGTGACCCCGACCGCGGCGAGCTGGGCCACCTCCTCGCGGCGCAGCCCCGGAGTACGGCGGCGGCCGACCGCGGGCAGGCCGACCTGCTCCGGCGAGATCCGCTCGCGCCGGCTGCGCAGGAAGGCCGCCAGTTCCCGGCGGCGGACCTCCTCCGGCTTGCCGGAGGAGGAGTGGACAAGTTCGAGGGAGGCTGCTGGAGTGGCCATGTCTACCAGGATGCTCCATGGGGAGTTCCTGTGCCAGGTAGTTCTTATACCTGGATAACCACACTCTGGTACCAGGCTGAGGATGGGCGGATCTTTGGGTCATGGCTACTCCACTGACCGCCCCCGCGACCCGGGCGAACGTCCTGCCCCGAGTGACCCGACTCGACCCCGGCACCAGCCCCTCCGGTGCCAGGCCCTCCACGCCGTCCACCGCTCCCCGGCTCAGCACCCTGGGCCTGGTCACCGTCCTGCTCGGCGCGTTCCTGCCGATGCTGGACTTCTTCATCGTCAACGTCGCGCTGCCCACCATCGACCGCGACCTGGTCGCCGGGCCCGCGACGCTTGAGCTGTTCGTCGCCGGCTACGGCATCGCCTACGCCGTGCTGCTGGTCCTCGGCGGACGGCTCGGCGACCTCTTCGGGCGCCGCCGGCTGTTCATCGCCGGATCGCTCGCCTTCGGCCTCACCTCGCTGGCCTGCGGCCTGGCCCCGACCGCGCTGGCGCTGGTCGCCGCCCGGGTACTGCAGGGCGCGGCGGCGGCGCTGATGCTGCCGCAGGCGCTGGCCACCATCCAGTCCGCCACCCACGGCGAGCGCAAGGCCCGGGCCATGGGCATCTACGGCGCCGTCGGCGGCATCTCGGTGGTCATCGGCCAGGTGCTGGGCGGGGTACTGCTCTCCGCGAACCTGTTCGGGACCGGCTGGCGCTTCATCTTCCTGGTGAACGTGCCGGTCGCGGTGGTCGCCGCGGTGCTCGCGCTGCGCTCGGTCCCGGAGACCCGCTCCGCCAACCCGGCCCGGGTGGACCTGCCCGGCACGGCGCTGCTGGCCGCCACGCTGCTCGCGCTGCTGGTCCCGCTGATGGAGGGGCGCGCGGTGGGCTGGCCCTGGTGGACCTGGGCGCTGCTGGCCTCCGTCCCCTTCCTCGGCACCGCCTTCGTGACCGTGGAGCGCCGCGCCGAGCGGGCCGGCGGCATCCCGCTGATCCCGCTGTCGCTGCTCCGTATCGACGGTCTGCGCACCGGGCTGACCATGGCCGTCCCCTTCTTCACCGGCTTCGGCGGCTTCATGCTGGTGATGGCGGTGGCCCTGCAGCAGGGCCTGCGCGAGGGCCCGATCGCCTCCGGCCTGGCCATGGTCCCGATGGCGGTGGGCTTCTTCGCCACCTCGCTGGCCGGACCGCGGCTGCTGGCCCGCTACGGCAGCCTGGTGATCCGGGTCGGCGCGGTGGTCCAGGGAATCGGCCTGACCGTGCTCGCGGTGACCGTGCTGACCGACTGGTCCGGCCTGAGCCCGCTGGTGCTGCTGCCCGGCATGGCCATCGCCGGCACCGGCCAGGGCCTGGTGATGCCCCCGCTGATCCGCCTGGTGCTGTCGGAGATCCCGGCCGAGCGCGCGGGCGTGGGCGGCGGCATCCTCGCCACCACCCAGCAGTCCAGCCTCGCGCTGGGCGTGGCCACCCTGGGCACGCTGTTCCTCACCCTGTCCCCGTCCATCGGCATGCACGCCGCGCTGACCTGGGTGCTCGGCACGCAGGTGGTGCTCACCCTGGTGGTCATCGCCCTCTCCACCCGTCTCCCCCGCCGCATCGGCTGACCGCGGCCGGCAGTAGCCAGCAGTAGCCACAGGCCTCCCCCGGCTCCGCCCGGGGGAGGCCTGCCGCATTCCCCACGGGTCGGGTGCCGTCTCCCGGGCCGTCGGGCGCCGTGTCCTCGCGGTCGGGCGGCAGCCCCCGGGGTCCCGGTGGCCTGGTCGAGGCCTCCGGATGCCGACCCGTGCCACAGAGGGGACCCTGAGTCCATGAGCGCCCACGACCTCCCCGATTCCGCGCACCTCGCCCATGTCGTCGTCCACCCCGTCGTCGACGCCACCCCGCCGTTCCGCCGCGTCGACATCCTCGGCGCACAGGTCGGCAAGGCGCACTCGCTCCGCGACGTCGCCGAGTTCTGCCGCCGCGCCGGCCTGGCCGACCTCGATCTGGAGACCCCCGGCAACGTGCACTGGATCGGCGGCGGCCCCCACGTCTGGCACGCCGACTAGCCCGCGACCCGACGCAGCCTCAGCCGACCCCCACGCGGCGCGGGCACGTTTACTACTCGATCGCGTGAACCTGACGCACGCTCCGTGGAATCGACGCACGCTCGGGCCTATCGTGGGTTCATGACCGCGAGAGTGCCTCTCCTGGAGGACCTGGTCCGGGACGGAACGCTGGACCCGCGCAACGTCGAGCAGGCCGTCGGTCTCGCCGATTGGGAGCCGCTCCCACCGCACCCAGGGCAGAAGCCGCTCTCCGAGACGCTGGAGGAACTGCGCGACGAGGAGGACGGATGATCCACCGCGACTCGTGCGCACTGGTCAGGCTGACGCCAGGTCCGGCATTGTGGGCTTGAACGCTCGGGCACCCTTCCCCGCGTCAGCACGGGCTTGGTGGGGTGGGGATCGGTCAGTGGCACGATGAGGACCGCGCCCCGAGGGCTTCACGGGCTCGCTGGAAATCGGTGGTCACACGGGGGAAGGTACCCGCAACTTGAACTCCTGGTACCTGATCGCGTGGTGCCAGGCAGCGTCGCGGATCTGACAGCCCGTGAGCACCCTGGCCGGGTCCTCGACCAGCTCGGCACCGAGGTACCCGTCCTGCGTGTCGAAATGCAGTTCCAACAGCGTGCGGGAGTCGAAGAGCCAGAAGTCCCGTTGAGGCAGCTCCAATCGATCCGCGTCGGACCTCGGCAGGTGCCGAATGTCCTCCCCAGCCGCAACGTTCGCCCAGCCCACCCGCAACAGATACGCCTGGCCGAGCGTGAGAGGGTCGTCGGCGACCCGGACACGCCCGACCCGCTTTCCTGCCGCGACCTGGGCCCGAATGTTGCGGCACCAGGGCCGGTCAGGATCGGTCTCCGGGTCCTCACCGCGCTCCCACCGCTGGTAGCCGGGACCAGCCTGGTCGGATGCGTAGGACCGACGGCTCTCCAGCCGCCATGCGGTGTGCTGGAAGCCGCCGGACAGCAGGCGGTCGAACGTCTCGTCGCTGATGAACTCGGGCACGCGGTCTACTCCCTGGGGGCGAAGTTGATCAACAGATCGCGCGGGACGATGACGAACTTCTCCCCGGGCAGCACGTCGCGGAGCTGCTCCAACGCCTCGGCGTCGGTGAGTTCGTAACCCTGCACGACGATCTGCCCGGTCTCGGTCTCGTACAGCGTGGGGCACTTGCCGTCTTCGGAGTTGGTGCCGAGGAACCTGAGCTTCATGGTGGTCACCCTTCACTCGATCCCGGATGTGTCACCGGGCTGCTCCGCACCGTAGCGGCGGGCAAGGAGAAGCAGAAGCCCTGTGCGCGCACGCCTGGCGAAGCGGCGCGAAGCAGAGAAACAGCCATCCGTCCTGGGTCTCTGACCGCCGTATCCCACCTGACGGAACATGTCCGCGGATTGGAAACCGGCAAGTGGGAGCTGCGGCACGTGCACGGTGCAACTCGACCGCCGGGCGCCTGCCGCCGGGGAAACCCCGTCGCCTGTTGTCGGTGGCGGGTGCGAGGATCGCGGGTATGACGACAACAGGGCAGCAGCACCCGGCGCAGGCCCGCAGCCGGGAGGAGCTGGCGGGACTGACGGCCGCCGGGGCGCGGCCGAAGTGGCTGATGTTCTGGGGCCACCGGCCGCAGCGGGACGGTTCGATCGGGGCGGGCTGCCTGAGCCAGTGGTGGCCGTCGGCCTTCACGGTGGACGGGGTCGGCTACGCCACCGCGGAGCACTGGATGATGGCGGGCAAGGCCCGGATGTTCGACGACGAGGCGTCGATACCGGCGATCCTCGCCGCCCGTACCCCGGCCGAGGCGAAGAACCTGGGGCGGCTGGTGCGCGGCTTCGACGACGTGCACTGGACGGCGGCACGGTACGAGCTGGTCGTGGCCGGGAACGTGGCGAAGTTCGGACAGGACGAGGCCCTGCGGGAGTACCTGCTGGGCACCCGCGACCGGGTCCTGGTCGAGGCCAGCCCGCGCGACCGGATCTGGGGCATCGGCCTCGGCGCCGCCAACGAGCGCGCCACCGACCCCTCCCAGTGGCGCGGCCTCAACCTGCTCGGCTTCGCGCTGATGGAAGCCCGCTCCCGCCTCGCGGACCAGCCCTCGACCTGAGCGCGGCGCTCGGGCCGCAGCGCGGTCGACGACGCGGCGAGCCTCGCCGTCGACCGTTTGCGCGGCGAGCTGCCGCGCGGAGTAGATGAGCCGCCGCACATCCCCCGGGCACCCGGTATGGGGCGCGGTCAGCCGTACTCGACGTCGGCCACGCCGGAGCCGACGGAGAGGGAGAGCAGGTTCGGGGAGGCGGAGTCGTCGAGGCCCTGGGCGACGTCGGTGTGGCCCGAGCCGGTGTTCTGGTTCACGCGGTAGTGGCTGTTCCTGGGCACGATCAGGTCGATGGAGCCGGAGCCGGTGCCGGCCTCCAGGTGCTTCGGCGCGACGGCGAAGGTCAGGTCCATCGAACCCGAGCCGGTCTCGGCCACGGCGGACGCCGACCGGATCCCCTGGCCGGAGATCGCGCCGGACGAGGTGGTCGCCTGAAGGTTTCCGGTGACGTCCTGCACGGTGATCGAGCCCGAGGTGGTGGTGAGGTCCAGCGGCCCGGTGAGGCCGTCGACGAAGACCGAGCCGGAGCGGGTGACCGTGCGGACCACGGTCTGTGGCGGGGCGGTGATCCGCAGTCCCACCCCGCAGCCCCAGGCCGAGAACGGCCCGAAGCTGTCGCAGCTGGCGTGGATCCGCAGGGTGTGGGTGACCTGGTCCTCCCTGACGTCCACGGTCGGCTTGGTGGAGGTCCAGTTGATCTCCTGGGACACCTTCACCACGCCGGGCGGGCCCGGGTTGATCTCAACGCTCCCGGCAGTGACGTCGAGGTCGAGCATCGTCACCCCGTCGGTGTAGCTGCCGCTGGCGGTGGTCGCCTGGCTGACCAGCCGGCCGACCATGCTCCCGCCGGTGGTCAGCGCCACCGTCACCGCCGTCACCAGAGCGAGCACCCACCACAGCCGACGCCGGACCAGGATGTTCACGCGTTGTCCAGGAACTGCAGGACGGCCATCACCCGGCGGTGCTCGCCCTCGGTGGGCGACAGCTGGAGCTTGGTGAAGATGCTGTTGATGTGCTTCGCCACCGCGCTCTCGCCGACCACCAGCGCCTGCGCTATCGCCGCGTTCGACCTGCCCTCGGCCATCAGCGACAGCACCTCCCGCTCGCGCGGGGTGAGCGAGTCCAGCGGGACGCTCTGCCGCCGCAGCAGCAGCTGTGAGACCACCTCCGGATCCAGGGCGGTGCCCCCGGCCGCGACCCGCTCCAGGGCGTCGAGGAAGTCGTCGACGTTGGCGACCCGCTCCTTGAGCAGGTAGCCGACCCCCCGGGTGTTGCCCGCCAGCAGGTCGGCGGCGTAGCGCTCCTCCACGTACTGGGACAGCAGCAGCACCGCCACCTCGGGCCACTGCCGACGGATCAGCAGCGCGGCGCGCACCCCCTCGTCGGTGAAGCCGGGCGGCATCCGGACGTCGGTGACCACCACGTCGGGACGGTGCTCGGCCACGGCGGCCAGCAGCGCCTCGGCCTCGCCGACGGCGGCCACCACCTGGTAGCCCACCGCCTCCAGCACCTTGACCAGTCCGACCCGCAGCAGGACCGAGTCCTCAGCGATCACAGCACGCACGGCAACTCCACAGTCAGGATGGTGGGGCCCCCGAGGGGGCTGGTGATGGTCAGGGTGCCGTCCACGGAGGCGGCGCGCTGGCGCAGCCCGGACAGCCCGGTGCCCTTGGCCGGGTCGGCGCCGCCGACCCCGTCGTCGGTGATCACGATCACCATCCGGTCGCCGGCGCCGGAGACGTCCTCGGGGCCGCCGCCGGAAGCGTCGCCGGAGCCGTCGCCGCCCCGAGTCTGACGTACCGTGACCTCGGCACGCGAGGCGCGGGCATGCTTGGCGATGTTGGCGAGCGCCTCCGAGACCACGAAGTACGCGACCGCCTCCACCGGCGGCGCGGCCCGGCGCGGCAGGTCCACACTGAGCCGCACCGGCAGCGGGGCGCGGGCGACGATGCCCGACAGCGCCGCGTCCAGGCCACGGTCCTCCAGCACCACCGGGTGCAGCCCCCGTACCAGGTCCCGCAGTTCGGCGATGGCCGCCTGGGCCTCCAGGTGGGCCTCGTCGATGACCGTCATGGCCCGGGCCGCCTGCTCCTCCGGGGGCAGCCCGCGGAGCATCCGCTTGGCCAGGCCCAGGTTCATCGCCAACGACACCAGCCGCTGCTGGGCGCCGTCGTGCAGATCGCGTTCGATCCGGCGCCGTTCGGCGTCGGCGGCGTCGACGACCTCGCTGCGGCTCTCCGCCAGCGACTCGACCCTGCGCTGCAGCTCCCTGGCCCGGTTCGGCCCGAGCAGCGCGGCGGCGGCCCTGGTGTCCAGGTGGACCAGCAGCCGTACCAGCCACGGCAGCGCCAGCAGCAGCAGCACGCCGGCCACGGTGGTCACCACGTCGACATCGCCCTGGCCCAGGTACGCGGTGCTGTCCTCGGGTGCCGCCCAGGCCCAGGCGAAGACGGTGGAGCACAGCACCGCCGCGGTCCACCCCATCAGCACCCCGACCGCACCGAGGGCCAACAGCGGCACAACCAGCACGTGGTAGAGGAGCTGCCGCCAGGTCGACTCGGAGCGGAGCCGGGACAGCGCACCACGGCGGAGCCGGCGACCGCCCTCCGCGGTCGGCGCCGCCGGGATCTCCAGCCCCAGCATCGAGCGGAACCGGTCCCGCTGGACATCCGTCAGCATCCGGCGGCAGAACACCATCAGCACCAGGATCACGTCCCAGACCAGGACGACCTCGCCCTTGTCGGGCACCAGCCAGGCCAACGCCGGCGCCAGCGCCAGCGGCACCCCCGCGGCGAGGAACGCGGTCTCCCGCCAGGTCTGCCGACGGAACGGTCCGGTGAGCACCAGCCAGAGCATCCGCCACCCGGTCGACCAGCCGGACGGCCGCCGCGGTCCCGAGGACGGCGGACCCGGCGGTCGGGACGGCGGCGGCAGCGTCGTCGTGGCAGGTCCGGAGGTGTCCATGGGCAGAGCCTACGGCCCGTGATCGGCACCCCACCATGAACCCCGGTTCCCCCTAAGGGTGTACCTGGCACCACCTCTGATTGGGAGTCCGGCACTACCGACGCGGGGCCCGGATTCCGAGAGTCTGATCACTGTGCTCGCAGGGAGCGCACAGCTTCGAGGGGGAACCTGATGACCATGAACAACCCGGGCAACCGACCGACCACACTGGACCTCGACTACGGCACCGACGGGCTGCCGTTGCTCGACTCGCCGTGGTCGGTCCGGTTCGCCCAGGGCACCCGGGGGCGCACCGCGCTGGAGGTCTACAACCTGGGCGTGCTGCTGGACGTGCTGGTCGCCCAGCCGCTGGCGGGGGACGTGCTGCGCGGGGCGCGGCGCGCGCAGCACAACGGCCGGGCCTCGGTGCTCGCCTGGGGGCACCTGCCACCGGGCGGGGAACCGCCGGCGGTGACCTTCAGCCAGCGGCACCGGCTCGCGGGCCGCGCCGAGACCGTGGTCGCGGCCGGCGAGTTCTGGATCGCGACCGTGGAGGGCTGCTTCGACCGGGTCACCGCGAGCGCCGCCGACGGCAGCGTCCGGAGCGAGCGGATCCGCGCGGGGTGGTCCCGATGAGCCTTGCCCTGCCGACCACCACCGCCGCGCGCGGTGGCCTGCACCGCACCACCTCCCCACGGCTGCCGCTCGCCTGGAAGCTCCCGGCCGCCGGGCGCGCGGACCGGCTCGCCTGGGCGCTGGTCGGCCTGGGCCTGGCCCTGCTGCCCTGGCTGGCGACGCTGGGTGCGGCCGGCGAGTGGAACTGGGTCGGCCTCGACGCGCTGGAGGCGGCCGGGCTGATCTCCACCGGCTTGCTGCTGCGCCGCGCTGACCCGCGCCACGGCCTGACCGCCGTCGCCACCGCAGCGCTGCTGCTGACCGACGCCTGGTTCGACATCACCACCGCCGCCCCCGGCACCGACCTGGCTGTCGCCCTCGCCATGGCCGCGTTCCTGGAGCTGCCCATCTCCGTCCTCTGCACCCGGCTCGCCCTCCGCGCCTCCGTCTGACCGGGCCCGCGGCCACGGGCAGCGGCGCGAACCAGCGACGAGGGCGAGCACCGGGCGAAGGGGGCGACAACCTCTGTGATGCGCCAGGGGCGCGGGAACCGGCGACCTGCTCCGCCACGCGAATCGCGTGGCGGAGCAGGTCGCGCCGGCCCCCGCGCCCCTGGGCGTCGGTGGTGCGGTGTCAGCAGCCGAGCAGCTTGCCGGCCAGGAAGGCCTCGACCTGGTCGAGCGAGATCCGCTGCTGCTCCATGGTGTCGCGCTCACGCACGGTCACCGCGTTGTCGTCGAGGGTGTCGAAGTCGACGGTGATGCAGAACGGCGTGCCGATCTCGTCCTGGCGACGGTAACGGCGACCGATCGCGCCGGCGTCGTCGAACTCGACGTTCCAGTGCTTGCGCAGGTCCGCCGCCAGGCCGCGGGCCTTCGGGGACAGCGCGGCGTTGCGCGACAGCGGCAGGACCGCGACCTTGACCGGCGCGAGCCGGGGGTCGAGGCGCATGACGACGCGCTTCTCCATCACGCCCTTGGCGTTGGGGGCCTCGTCCTCGCGGTAGGCGTCCAGCATGAACGCCAGCATGGCGCGGTTGACGCCGGCCGCGGGCTCGATGACGTAGGGGAACCAGCGCTCGCCGGACTCCTGGTCGAAGTACTTGAGGTCCTGGCCGGAGTGCTCCGAGTGCTGCGCCAGGTCGTAGTCGGTGCGGTTGGCGATGCCCTCCAGCTCGCCGAACTCGTTGCCGCCGAACTGGAACCGGTACTCGATGTCCACGGTGCGCTTGGAGTAGTGCGAGAGCTTCTCCTTGGCGTGCTCGTAGAACCGCATGTTCTCCTCGCGGAGGCCGAGGCCGGTGTACCAGTCCCAGCGCTGCTGGGTCCAGTACTCGAACCACTCCTCGTCCTCGCCCGGCTTGACGAAGAACTCCATCTCCATCTGCTCGAACTCGCGGGTGCGGAAAATGAAGTTGCCGGGGGTGATCTCGTTGCGGAAGCTCTTGCCGGTCTGGGCGATGCCGAACGGCGGCTTCTTGCGCGAGGTCTGCTGGACCGCGGCGAAGTTCACGAAGATGCCCTGCGCGGTCTCCGGGCGCAGGTACGCCAGGCCGGCCGGGTCGTCGGCGTTGAACGCGCCGAGGTGCGTCTGCAGCATGCCCGACATCGGCTTGGGCTCGGTGAAGCCGCCCTTGTTGCCGCAGTTGGGGCAGTTGACGTCGGCGAGGCCGTTGGCCGGGACGTGGCCGTGCTTGGCCTCGTACGCCTCCTCCAGGTGGTCCGCGCGGTAGCGCTTGTGGCAGGAGGTGCACTCGGTCAGCGGGTCGCTGAAGGTGGCGACATGGCCGCTGGCCTCCCAGACCTCGCGGGCCAGGATGACGGACGAGTCGAGGCCGACGACGTCCTCGCGGCTGGTGACCATGTTGCGCCACCACTGCCGCTTGATGTTCTCCTTCAGCTCGACACCCAGCGGTCCGTAGTCCCAAGCGGCCTTCTGGCCGCCGTAGATCTCGCTGCAGGGGTAGACGAAGCCACGGCGCTTGCTCAGGCTGACGATGGTGTCGATCTTGTCGGCGGCCACAGTGCTCTCTTCAGTACGACGAATGCGGTCAGTGATGGGTTTCAGTGCACGCGGGGCGCGTGCGGGCGCCCCGCGAAGGGGGAGCCGGCGACGCGACCGAATACCTCAGGTTACCGGGCCGCACGGGAGGGCCTTCACACCGTTTCCCGGGATCGGGCGCGGAGGGCGGCCTCGGCCAGCAAGTTGACAATCGTTTCCATTTAGATTGACAATGGTTTTCTTCTGGTTTTCTGCCGCAGTTGTTTCGGCTGCGACCGATTCTGCCGCGCACGATGGCCACGAGGCGGGCACCGACTGGCACAATGGCGGCGGCAGCCCCCGCACGAGAGGTACAGGAGACCCAAGTGACGTCGTCTGCGAACCAGTCGTCCCCGGCACGGTCGACCCGGCAGCGCACCGCGGTCACCTCCCTGCTCGGCGAGATCGACGACTTCCGAAGCGCCCAGGAACTGCACGACCTGCTGAAGCACCGCGGCGACTCGGTGGGCCTGACCACCGTGTACCGCACGCTGCAGGCGCTGGCCGACGCCGGTGAGATCGACGTGCTGCGCACCGACGACGGCGAGGCCGTCTACCGCCGCTGCAGCAGCGGGCACCACCACCACCTGGTCTGCCGCAGCTGCGGACGCACGGTGGAGGTGGAGGGCCCGGCGGTGGAGCGGTGGGCCGAGGGCATGGCCAGGGACCACGGATTCGTGGACGTGGCCCACACCCTGGAGATCTTCGGCACCTGCGCGGACTGCGCGGCGCAGCAGGGCTGACCGCCCCCGGGCCCCGGCGGAACGGTGCCCGGCGCCGCACGGTCGCGGCGCCGGGGCGCTCAGCCCTGCTGCGGGAGGACGACCTCGTTGGGCAGCGCGCCGCCGTAGCGGCGGTCCCGGGAGGCGAACTCCTCGCAGGCGCGCCACAGGTCGCGGCGGTCGAAGTCCGGCCACAGCACGTCCTGGAACACCATCTCCGCGTACGCCGACTGCCACAGCAGGAAGTTGGAGGTGCGCTGCTCGCCGCTGGGGCGGATGAACAGGTCCACGTCCGGCATGTCGCGGTGGTACATGTACTTGGCGAGGGTCTTCTCGTTGACCTTCTTCGGGTCCAGCTTCCCGGCCGCGACGTCAGCCGCCAGTGCCGCCGCCGCGTCCGCGATCTCGGCACGGCCGCCGTAGTTGACGCACATGTAGAGCGTCATCATGTCGTTGTCGCGGGTCATCTCCTCCGCGACCTGCAGTTCCTGCACCACGCTCTTCCACAGCTTCGGCATCCGCCCGGCCCAGCGGACCCGGATCCCCATCGCGTTCATCTCGTCCCGGCGACGGTGGATGACGTCCCGGTTGAAGTTCATCAGGAAGCGCACCTCCTCCGGCGAGCGCTTCCAGTTCTCGGTGGAGAAGGCGTAGAGCGAGAGGTTCTTGACCCCCAGCTCGATGCAGCCCTTCAGCACGTCGAGCACGACCGACTCGCCGACCTTGTGGCCCTCGGTGCGCGGCAGCCCGCGCTCCTTGGCCCAGCGGCCGTTGCCGTCCATCACGATCGCGACGTGCTCGGGGATCAGCTCGCTCTGGATCCGGGGCGGACGCGCGCCGCTGGGGTGCGGAGTGGGCGGGAGGTACTCCCGCTGCCGGGTGCCGAAGAGTCCCCGCCGTGCAGTTGCCATGAGCTTCTTCTTCTCCACACTGTGAAAGCCAACGCTGTGACGCCGCGACGATCAATGATCAACGCTGCGACGATCAACAAAACGGAGCGACCGCAGTCCCCGCTCCAGATGCCACTGGACGTAGGCCGCGACCAGCCCGCTGCCCTCGCGGCAGTGACGGCCGTCGCAGGCGTCCGCCGTCTCCCAGTCCCCGGACAGCAGCGCGCCCAGGAGCTCCAGTGTCTCAGGGGAGGGTACGACACTCCCCGGCACCCGGCAGTCCGCGCACAGGGCTCCGCCGGTCTGCACCGAGAAGAACCGGTTCGGTCCCGGCAGTCCGCACTTGGCGCAGTCGTCGAAGGACGGCGCGTAACCGTTGACCGACAGCGACCGCAGCAGGAACGCGTCCAGCACCAGCGGCGCGTCGTGCTCGGCCGCGGCGAGGGTCCGCAGCGCACCGATGAGCAGCAGGTACTGCTGCACCGCCGGCTCGCCCTCGTTCTCGGTGAAGCGCTCGGCGGTCTCCAGCATGGCCGTCGCGGCGGTGTAGCGGCCGTAGTCGTCGACTATCCGGCCGCCGTAGGGGGTGATCGTCTCCACCTGGGTGCAGAGCGCCAGGTGCCTGCCGACGAGCTCCTCCCCCCGGGAGAAGAACTGCACGTCGACATGGGAGAACGGTTCCAGCCTGGCCCCGAACTTGGACTTGGTCCGCCGCACTCCGCGCGCCACCGCGCGGACCCGGCCGTGCTGCCGGGTCAGCAGGGTGATGATCCGGTCCGCCTCGCCCAGCTTCTGCGTGCGAAGCACCACCCCGTCGTCCCGAAACAGACTCATGCCCCCATTGTCGTGCATGAGCATGCGCGCAAACAGCGACAACCCCAGGGGCGCGGGGAACTGCGCGAACAACCCCCCTCGAACCCGCACATACCCGCTGCCCTCAGCCCCCGCGCCCAGGCTACGAGTGCGGAGTATGCGTCGCGGCGGTGAGCGTCGCGTCGATGCGGTCCGGGCTGAGCCCCAGGCACGCCCCCGCCGCGCGCAGCGTCTCCCGCTCGGCCGGACGGTACGGACCGTCCGCCAGGGCGATCCACGCCCCCTGCCGCAGCAGCCGCTCCGCGCCCGCGCCGGCGAGGTGCGGGGCCAGCGGCTCCAGCGCGGTGTGCAGTTCCACCGCGAGGCCGCTGCCGCAGCCGTACAGCTCGCCGAGTTCGTCCTCGCCCTCGGTCAGCGCGGCCAGTGCGGCCAGCAGCTGCGGCTCGTCCAGCTCCGGGTAGCCGGCCTCGTGGACCACGCCCACCGCCGCGTCCCGGGCCGTGCGCGCGGTGCCGCCGGAGGCCAGCAGCGCCAGCGCGATCGTGTACTGGGCGGTGCGCAGCATCGCCAGCAGGTTGCCGGAGGTGGGCCGCTCCAGGGCGTCCAGACCGTACCGGGCGCGGCAGGCGGTGCACTGCAGCGTGGTGCCCGCGTCGCCGACCGGCAGCACCGGCAGGCCCAGCAGTCGCAGCCATCGGCGTCCGCCCTGGCGGCGGTAGTTGCGGTCACCCCCGCAACCCAGACAGAAGAACTCCCCGAGCGCCTCGGTACGCCACCGGGCTCGGACACACACCAGCTGTGCCACGGCGCACTCCCCTGCCTGCTGCTCCGACTCCACTGTCGGTGGCACCGATGCTGCCATGCGGGATGACGCCCTGTCAGTACCCGAGTCGGCCACCGGATCAGATTTTTGTGGCGGGAAACACACCGGCCCCGCGCCGAACAGCACGGGGCCGGTTCCGGAACTGCGGGTGTCAGCCGCGCTGCGCCCGGTTGACGGCGCTGACGACGGCCTTGATCGAGGCCCGTACGATGCTGGTGTCGATGCCGACGCCCCACAGCACCTTGTCGTCCACCGCGCACTCCCAGTACGAGGCGGCCTGGGCGCCCGAGCCCTGGCTCATGGTGTGCTCGACGTAGTCCAGCAGGCGGGCGTCCACGCCGATGGACGCCAGCGCACCGAAGAAGGCGTCCAGCGGGCCGTCGCCGATGCCGGACAGCTCGACGGGGGCGCCGTCCACCACGGCCTCGACGGTGATCGAGTCCTTGCCGTCCGGGGTGCTGGCGGTGCTGTAGCCGCCCAGCTGGATCCGGCCCCAGGGGCTGTCCGGGGTGGGCAGGTACTCGTCCTCGAAGGCCGCCCAGATCTGCGCCGGGGTGACCTCGCCGCCGTCGGTGTCGGTCTTGGCCTGGATGATCCGGGAGAACTCGATCTGCATCCGGCGCGGCAGGTCCAGCTTGTGGTCGTTCTTCAGCACGTAGGCGATGCCGCCCTTGCCGGACTGGCTGTTGACCCGGATCACGGCCTCGTAGGAGCGGCCCACGTCCTTGGGGTCGATCGGCAGGTACGGCACGCCCCAGGTGTGCTCGCCGACCGGGTGGCCGGCCGCGGCGGCGTCGGCCTCCAGCGCGTCGAAGCCCTTCTTGATCGCGTCCTGGTGCGAGCCGGAGAAGGACGTGTAGACCAGGTCGCCGGCGTAGGGGTGGCGTTCGGGGACGACCATCTGGTTGCAGTACTCGTAGGTGCGGCGGATCTCGTCGATGTTCGAGAAGTCGATCATCGGGTCGACACCCTGCGAGAACAGGTTCATGCCGACGTTGACCAGGTCCAGGTTGCCGGTGCGCTCGCCCTGGCCGAACAGACAGCCCTCGACCCGGTCGGCGCCGGCCATCACGGCCAGCTCGGCGGAGGCGACGCCGGTGCCCCGGTCGTTGTGCGGGTGCGTGGACAGCGCGACGAACTCGCGCCGGGACAGGTTCCGCGACATCCACTCGATCATGTCGGCGTAGACGTTCGGGGTGCAGCGCTCGACTGTGGTGGGCAGGTTCAGGATGATCTCGCGGCCCTCGGCGGGCTGCCAGACGTCCATCACCGCCTCGCAGACCTCCAGGGCGAAGTCCAGCTCGGTGTCGATGAAGATCTCCGGCGAGTACTGGTAGCCGAAGACGGTCTCCTCGGCCAGCATCTTCTCGGCGTACTCCATCACCAGACGGGTGCCGTCCACGGCGATGTTCTTGATGTCCTCCTCGGATCCCCGGAACACCACCCGGCGGAACAGCGGCGAGGTGGCGTTGTACAGGTGCACCGTCGCGCGCGGGGCGCCCACCAGCGACTCGACGGTCCGGGCGATCAGGTCCTCGCGGGCCTGGGTCAGCACGCTGATGGTGACGTCCTCGGGGATCGCGCCCTCCTCGATGATGGAGCGCACGAAGTCGAAGTCGGTGGCCCCGGAGGAGGGGAAGCCGACCTCGATCTCCTTGTATCCCATCCGCACCAGCAGGTCGAACATCGCGCGCTTGCGGGCCGGGGACATCGGGTCGATCAGTGCCTGGTTGCCGTCCCGCAGGTCGGTGGACAGCCAGCGCGGGGCCTTGGTGATCACCTTGCTCGGCCAGGTGCGGTCCGGCAGGTCCACGGTGCCGAAGGGTACGTACCGCTGGAACGGCATCCCGGACGGGCGCTGGCGGACACTGGCGGCGGTGACAGGCGTGGAACGCTCGTTGAAGGGCGTGTCAGACATGGGGCGCATGCTCCCTGATCGAGGTGGGCTGTCGATGGCTTCGCTGGAAGGAGGACCGACGGCCGACGACTGAGGCACAGAGAGCACACACAGCACGAACCCCCGCGACGAGGGAGTCGGCCAGGTAGGCACCGCCAGGTGCGGACTACAGGCCCTCGCCGCGGCAGCTAAGAAGAAGCAGCCCGGTGCGCATGATTCTGCAACCCTAACCCAGCCCCGCCGCGTACCACAGCTCATCCCAGCGACATTCCGCCCCTTGAGACAGCGCACGTGAGACGGCACCACGGCCACCGGCCCCGTCCGGACCACCCGACGCGGGCGCCGGCACCGGCAGGGGCACGGACAGCCCGCCGCCCCCGGGGACGGCGTCCGCGCCGTCAGCCCTGGGCAGGCACGTCCAGGGCAGGCACGTCCAGGGCAGGCACGTCCAGGACGCCGGACAGCCTGCGGTCGGCGGCGCTGCGGCCGGCCTCCACGCCGTAGCCGCCGGGGCGCAGCTCCCAGCCCGCGTCGCCCCAGGTCTGGAAGGCGCGCAGCGGCAGGTCGATCCGGACCTCGGCGACCTGGCCCGGCTCGGCCTCCAGCACGGCGAAGCCCGCGAGCCGGCGGTCCGGACGCGACGGGTCGACGCCGTCCGGGGCCAGGTAGACCTGGACCACCTCGCGACCGGCCCGCGCCCCGGTGTTGCGGACCCGGACCACGGCCCGGGCCAGCGCCGCGTACGGGTCCTCGCCGGCGGCGGCCACGGGCGCGGGGACGGCAGCGGAGGCCGCGGCGGGTGCGGCGAGTGCGGGTGCGGCACCGGGGGCGGTCAGGTGCACGTCCAGGCCTTCGTAGGCCCACTCGGTGTAGCCGAGCCCGTGACCGAACCAGTAGGCCGGCTGCGCCGCCGCGCGACGCTGCCAGGCCGGGTAGCCGACGAACAGGCCCTCCGTGTAGTCGAGCCGGCCCTCGGTCGGGGCCACCTCCCAGACCGGGCAGTCCTCCTCCTCGGCGGGCCAGGTGGTGGGCAGCCGCCCACCGGGCTCGCACGCGCCCAGCAGCACGTCGGCCAGTGCCGCGCCGGCCTCCTGCCCCGGGAACCAGGTCAGCAGCACCGCGGCGACCCGGTCGCGCCACGGCATCAGCACCGGCGCACCGGCGTTGACCACCACCACGGTGCGCGGGTTGACCGCCGCGATCCGGGCCACCAGCTCGTCCTGACGGCCCGGCAGAGCCAGGCTGTCGCGGTCCACGCCCTCGCTCTCCACCTCCTCGGTGGTCGCCACCACGACCACGGCGACATCCGCCGCGGCGGCCGCCACCACCGCCTCGTCGATCAGCTCGTCCGCGGTGCCGACCGGCTCCGCGTGGCCGAGCGCGAAGGAGACCAGACCGAACCCGGCGAACGCCGAGGCCTCGGGCAGGGTGTGCCGGAGCGTCACCTCGACCGGGCGACCGGCCTCCAGCTCCAGCTCGACGACCAGCTCGGGCGGGTTGAGGAAGGCCCCGGCCGGGTCGTTGCCCTCGAACTCCAGCACACCGTCGAACAGTTGGGCCCCGTCGGCGGTCAGGACGAAGCGTCCGGCACCACGGATCGCCAGCCGGTGCCGACCGGTCGAGCGCGGCGTGAGGGTGCCCACGGCCTTCACCGCGCGCAGCACGTCGAAGCCGACGCCGTCCGGCAGCTGTCCCAGCCAGCGGACGGTGCCGTCGGGCAGCGTCGCCGTGGTCAGCAACGCGCCGTCGGCGCCCAGCAGTTCCGCACTCAGCCCGCCCGCGAACGGGGGGACGTGGGTGCGCGGCTCGGCGCCCAGCGTGTAGCTCAGCGCGGTAGCGGCCGGCAGCGCCGCGCGCAGCCCGTCCAGCGGGCTGACCACCCGGGTCGGGAAGACCTGCGCACTGCCGCCGCCACCGATCCGGGCCTCCGCCGCGGCCGCGCCGACCAGCGCGACCGAGCCGAGGCCGGGCCGCAGCGGCAGGATGCCGTCATTGCGGAGCAGGGTGAACGAACGGGCGGCGATCTCGCGGGCCAGCGCCTCGCCGTCGACCGGCGCCGGGGGCACCGGGACGGCGGCGGGGGCACCGGCGAGCAGCCCCACCCGGGCGGCCAGCCGCAGCACCCGGCGGGCCAGCTCGTCCACCGCCTGCTCCGGCACCCGGCCGTCGCGGACCGCGGCGACCAGGCGCTCCCCGTACACGGTGACCGGGCCCGGCATCGCCACGTCCAGGCCGCCCAGCGCGGACCGGACGGTGTCCCGCGCGCCGGTCCAGTCCGAGACCAGGAACCCGTCGAAGCCCCACTCCTCGCGCAGCACACCGTTGTTGAGTGCGTCGTGCTCGCTCATGCTGTGGCCGTCGACCTGGTTGTAGGCCGCCATCAGGCCCCAGGGGCGGGCCTTGCGGACGATCGCCTCGAACGGCGCCAGGTAGAGCTCGCGCAGGGTGCGCCGGTCGGCCCGGACGTCCACGGTGTAGCGCTCGGTCTCGGAGTCGTTGGCGACCCAGTGCTTGGGCGTGGTGGCCACCCCGCCCTCCTGGACGCCCGCGACCAGGGCCGCGCCGATCTCCCCGGTGAGGTGGGGATCCTCCGAGTACGCCTCGAAGTGGCGTCCGCCGCGCGGGCTGCGGTGCAGGTTGACGGTGGGTGCCAGGACCACGTGGGCGCCCTTGCGGCGGGCCTCCTGGGCCAGCAGTCCGCCGATCCGGCGGGCCAGGTCGAGGTCCCAGGTGGCCGCGAGGGCGGTCGGCGAGGGGATCGCGATGGACGGGTCGTCCGCGGTCCACTGCTCGCCGCGGACGCCGACCGGTCCGTCGGACATGACCAGGCGGCCCAGGCCGATGTCCGCGTTGGCCGGGAGCGACCACATGTCGGCGCCGGCCAGCAGGGCGACCTTGGCGGTCAGGTCCAGCTTGCCGAGCGCTGCCTCGACGGCGCGCTCACGGGCCGCGTCGCCGTTCTCCTCGGTACCGGTGTTCCGGCGGGTACTGCCGTCGTCGATGCTGCCCATGCCCATGCTCAGATCCAGCCTTCCAGCGAGCCCATGAAGCCGTCGAAGTCGTCCCGGTGGATGGTGTGCCCGGCCCCGGTGACGGTACGCACCTCGAAACCGCGCTCCCGCAGCGTCTCCTGGTCGGCGGGGCTGAGCAGGAAGCTCGGGTCGGCGGCCTGGACCAGCGAGGGCACCACGGCACCGGCCGGCAGCCCGGCCTGCTCGGCCAGCGCCGACAGGCCCAGTGCCGTCGCGCCGTCCCATACCGCCAGGGTCTCCAGCTCGACCTGGATGTCCGCCTCCTCCCAGCGCGGGTTCATCCCGGCGATGGTGTCGTGCGTGGCGGCTGCGGCGAACTGCACGAACACCGCCGGGTCGAAGCCCTCCTCGGGCCTGGCGAAGTGCCAGGCCGGGTCGGAGTAGACGGCCCGCCGCGGCAGCAGCCGGTCCACGGCCCGGGACAGGGTGAGCCCGCCGAGGGAGTGGCCGATCGCCAGTTCCGCGCCCACCGGCAGGGTCTCCACCAGGTCCTCGGCGAACAGCCCGGGGCTGTACTCGCCCCGGCCCGAGCCACCGTGGCCGCGCAGGTCGACGGCGATCACCCGGTAGCCGCGCTCGGCCAGGGCCGGGCCGACCCGGCGCCAGGTGCGGGAGTCCGACATGATGCCGTGGACCAGCAGGGCGATCCGGTCGCCTGTGCCCCACTCGCGGATGTTGAGCTTCATGCTGCGGTACCTGTCTGTGTTGTTGTGAGCCTGCGCGGTCAGCGCACGCCGCGGATCGGACGGACGGCGAGGGCGCCGAGGATGCTCAGCACCCCGCCGACCAGGAAGAGGGAGGTGTAGCCGGCCAGGCTCACCACCAGGGAGGCGATGAACGGGGCCACGATCTGGGGTCCGGCGTTGGCGATGTTCAGCACGCCCATGTCCCGCGCGGCGTCCTCGGCCCTGGGCAGGACCAGGGTGACCAGGGCGGTGTCCACGGCCATGTAGCAGCCGAAGGCCAGCCCGTTGAGCACACCGAAGAGCAGCATCGCCGGGAACGTGGGGCTGATCACCGGGATCACCATGGCGCAGCCCGCCGCCGCGGCCGAGACGCCGACGAAACGCTTGCGCGCGTCCAGCCGGTCCGAGAGCGGCCCGCAGACGGCGATGGAGACCAGCATCGCCAGGCTGGCGACGGGGGTGAGCACGGCCACCGCGGCGGTCGGGGACATGCCGTGCGGCAGCCCGATGTGGTCCTGCAGGATGTACAACTGGTAGCCGCTGACCGAGAAGTAGCCGAGGACCAGCAGCGCGCGGCCGATGAAGGCCCAACGGAAGTCGTGCGCCCGCAGACTGTCGGCGAAGGCGGCCACCTGCCCGCCGAAGGAGCCGCCGGACCGCTGGGCGGACGAGGCCGGGAGCGCCTCGCCGCCGGGCTCGCGGCCGGAGTCCCCGGGCTCGCGACGAGAGTCGCCGAGCCGGCCGCCGGGCTCGCGGCTCAGGCCGGTGAACAGCACCGCGGCGGCGGCGACCAGCGCGCCGAGGACCAGGTAGCCGGTGCCGAAGCGGCCGGAGAAACCGTTGGCGACCAGCACGCCGATGATGCTGCCGACCGGCATGCCCAGACCGACGGCGGCCGAGGCGGTGCCGCGCCGGGCGGCCGGGATCCGGTCGGGCACCACCGAGGTGAGGGCCGCCTGGTAGACGTTCATCACGGCCTGGCCGAGGCACCAGGCGATGGCGACCAGCAGGACCGAGTTGACCGCGCCCAGCAGCGCCATGGCCGGGACCGCGAGCAGTCCGCCGGCCAGGATCCACGGGTTGCGCCGGCCGGAGCGGTCCGACAGGGCGCCGGCCACCGGGTTGAACAGGGCCGCGAACACCTGCCCGCCAGCGGCACCACCCCCTGGTCTGGAAAGATCTCCTCCTGCCATGACACAGTCACCGCAGCACCCCCACGACCCCACACCCGCCGCACCGACCAGCGCCGACGTCGCCAGACGCGCCGGGGTGTCCCGGGCCACGGTCTCGTACGTGCTGAACGACACCGCCGGCGGACGGGTCAGCGAGCAGACCAGGGCGCGGGTGCGCGCGGCCGCCGACGAGCTCGGCTACGTCCCGCACGCCGCCGCCCGCTCGCTGCGGGCCGGGCACACCGGGATCGTGCTGCTCACCATCCCCGAGGTGGTCTTCGGCCCGCTGTTCACCACCTTCCTCAGCGAACTGCGGGCCGGGCTGCGCGACCGGGGCTACACCACCGTCATCTACGGCGACAGCCACGGCCAGGACGACGCCTCCGCCCGCGCCTGGGCCGAGCTGCGGCCGACCGCCGTGCTCACCACCGTGGACGCCGGGCTGACCCCGCGCGGGGTCAGCCTGCTGCGCCGCTCCGGCACCCGTACCGTGCTCACCCTCGGCGGGCGGCCGGTGGCCGGGGCGCACGCGCTGATCCTGGACCAGCGAGAGGTCGGCGCGGCCGCCTCCGCGCACCTGCTGGCGCGGGGTCACCGGGCGATCGGCGCGATCGTGCCCACCGACCGCAGCCTGGACGGCTTCAGCCTGCCCAGGCTGGCCGGGGTACGCGCGGCCGCGGCATCCGCCGCCGTGTCCGCCGGGGGCGGGGTCCGGGTGGAGCGGATCGACCTGGACTACACCGAGGAGTCAGCCGCCGAACTCGCCTCCGGCTGGCGGGAGTCCGGCCTGACGGCACTGTTCTGCTACAACGACGAGTACGCCCACCTGCTGCTGAGCGCCTTCCAGGACGCCGGAATCCAGGTCCCGGGCGAGGCCGCACTGGTCGGCGCGGACGACCTGATGCTGGCCCGGCTCACCCGGCCCCGGCTCACCACGGTGCACCAGCTCCTGCCCTCCGGCGACATGCTGGCCGCCCTGGTGGACCGGCTGGTCCAGACCCCGGACGCTCCGACCGAGACCCACGACCTGGCAACCGCCCACGTCGTGGTCCGCGACTCGGCCTGACGCCCGGGTCGCGCCGGAGGTCGGCCCCGCCCGGAGGTCGGCCCCCACCGGGGGCCGGACGAAGCGTCAGAAGCCGAGCTTGCGCAGCTGCTTCGGGTCCCGCTGCCAGTCCTTGGCGACCTTCACATGCAGGTCCAGGTAGACCGGCGTGCCCAGCAGAGCCTCGATCTGCTGCCTGGCCACCGTGCCGACGTGCTTCAGTCGGGCGCCCTTGGAGCCGATGACGATGGCCTTCTGGCTCTGCCGCTCGATGTAGACGTTGGCGTGGATGTCCAGCAGCGGGCGGCCCTCCGGCCGGCCCTCGCGCGGCAGCATCTCCTCGACCACGACCGCCAGCGAGTGCGGCAGCTCGTCCCGAACACCCTCCAGCGCGGCCTCGCGGATCAGCTCCGCGACCATGATCTGCTCGGGCTCGTCGGTGAGGTCACCCTCCGGGTAGAGCAGCGGGCCTTCCGGCAGCATCGGCACCAGCAGGTCGGCGAGCAGTTCGACCTGCTGGTTGCCGGTCGCCGACACCGGGACGATCTCCGCCCACTCGATGCCCAGCTCCGCGCCCAGCTGGGAGACCGCGATCAGCTGCTCCGCGAGCTGCTTGGAGTCCACCAGGTCGGTCTTGGTGACGATGGCGACCTTGGGGGTGCGCTTGATCCCGGCGAGTTCCTTGGCGATGAACTTGTCGCCGGGGCCGAGCTTCTGGTCGGCGGGGACGCAGAAGCCGATCACGTCGACCTCCGCCCAGGTCGACCTGACCACGTCGTTCAGCCGCTCACCGAGCAGCGTGCGCGGCTTGTGCAGTCCGGGGGTGTCCACCAGGATCAGCTGCGCGTCGGGACGGTGCACGATGCCCCGGACGGTGTGCCGGGTGGTCTGCGGGCGGTCGGAGGTGATCGCCACCTTGATGCCGACCAGGGCGTTGGTCAGCGTGGACTTGCCCGCGTTGGGCCGCCCGACGAAGCAGGCGAAGCCCGACCGGTGCGGCTTGGCCCCCTGCGGGGCGGCGTCGGCGGCGGTGTCGGGCTTGGCGTGCTGCTGGACGGGGCGAGAGCTCATGGGGGCCATTCTCCCCCATCAGGGGAGCCCATAAGGTCAAGGCCGTCGGTTCATCCCCGTCAGGTCGATCTCGATCTCGAAGGGCACGGAGAGTGAGAGCTTCTCGCGAAAGATTCCCATCGCCACATAGGAGTCCGTCGCCCGTTCCAACTCGAAGACATGGACCACGGGGTAGCCCTCCTCGTTCTCCACTCTCCAGAAGTGGGGGATGCCTGCGCCCGCATACTTGCGCGGCTTGACATCCAGGTCTCGCGCCTCGGAGTCCGGCGAGACCACCTCGACCGCCAGCACCACATCTGCGGGCTGGAACGTGGTCTGGGTGTCGCTGGTCAACGCATCCGCGTGGATGACCAGAAGATCGGGCTCGGGTCGGTTGCGCGGGCCGAGCGTCACCGTCATCTCACGGCGGACGTCCAGCTCCGGCGGGGCCGTCCGGAACAGACCCAGCTGCAGCAACAGCATCGCCCGATCATGGAAGGCAGTCTGCGGGCTCATGAAAACGAGGTTCCCGTCGATCAGCTCCGTGTGCGGAGGCAGGCCGGGGAGCCGGTCGAGGTCGTCCGCGATCCATCCGCGCTCCGGCGGAACGGGCCACGTGAGCTGAGGTTCGGCGGTCATTGGTGCTCCCATGGGCAGGATCCTGGCCGACCAGTCAAGCGTACCCATAGTGGTTTCGTGATCACTCATCCGAACGCGGGAGCGGGCGTTCACTTCCTGCGGTTGAAGAGCGCTCCGATGCCTCCGACCACCGTGAACAGCGCCACGACGATCGAGGCCGCGAGCCAGCCGGGGTTCTTGTCCTGCTGCCAGTGGCCCATCCCCATGAGCACGAACAGCACCCCCGCGACGAAACCTACGCCCCCCACGGCACCCCTCCCCCTTGGCCCGTCCCCCGTGGCCGCAACGGCCTCCGCCCCGACCCTAGCGGGGTCGGGGCGGATGACAAGACGTCCGTTCGAAGCGGTCAGACCGCTTCGGCCGTGAGCCGCAGCGTGCCGTCCGGGCCGGCCAGCAGCACCGGGGTGCCCGCGCCGCCGAGGTCGCGTACCGCGGCGAGGTCGTCAGCGGTGAGCTGCTCGGCCGCGCTGACCACCGCCGCCGCCTCCAGCCCCCGCGCACCGCTGGCCACGGCCATCGCCACGGCCGTCTGCAGCGCGCTGAGCCGCAGCGACTCCAGGGCGACCGTGCCGGCGACGTAGGTACGCCCGGTCTCGTCCCGCACCGCCGCGCCCTCGGGCACGCCGTTGCGGGCGCGGGTGGACCGCGCCAGAGTGATGATCTTCTTGTCTTCTGCGTTCAGGGCCGCGTCCGGCCCCGTCCCCGCCACCAGGTCGCTCATGCCTCCGAGGATACGGCCCCGCCCTCGGCCGTCAGCACGACCACCGGGATCGGGCCCGGCGCGGCGGCCTGGAAGTCCGCCATGAACGGGGCGGTCAGCAGTCGCTCCGCCCAGAGCCGGTCCCGCTCCTCGCCCTCGGCGAAGGTCGCCACGGCGTGGAAGCTCTCGCTGCCCACCTCGACCGTCGCGGTCGGATCGGCGAGCAGGTTGTAGTACCAGCCGGGACGAGTGGGCCGACCGCCGTTCGCCGCGAAGACGACATAGCGGTCCCCGTCGGCCAGACAGGCCAGCGGCATGGTGCGCGACTCGCCGCTGCGCGCCCCGGTCGTGGTGAGCAGGAGCAGCAACGAGCCCTCGAACTGGCCGCCGACGACTCCCTTGTTGGCCCGGAACTCCTCGATGATGCGCTGGTTCCACTCAAGCCGTTGGGCCTGGTCCATGGTGTGAACTCCTTCGACTCCGTGCACCGGCGGGTCCGCCGGATCCCTGCGGGATGAACTCCCGCGATCCGGCCAGGATTCCCCCACCATGTGTGCAACACGGCTTCCTCGCCCACGACTTGGTGTCGACCCCGGGTCAGCGGGTGAGGCGGCGCTGGGCGAGTTCGGCGAGCAGCAGGGCGCCGTCGGCGAGGACGGAGTCGTCGAAAGCGGCTTCCGGCGAGTGGTTGTAGGGGGCGGTGGTGTGGTCCCGGCCCTCGGCGCAGGCGCCCAGCAGGAAGTAGGCGGAGGGGATCCGCTCCGCGACGTAGGAGAAGTCCTCCGCGCCCGCGAGCGGCTGGGGCATCGTCACGAAGCGCTCGTCGCCGAGCAGTTCCCTGACCGTGCCGGCGACGAACTCCGCCTCGGCGGAGTTGTTGACGGTGACCGGGTACATGTCGTTGTACGCCACGTCCACGTCCAGGCCGTGGGCCGCCGCGATGCCGCGGACCACCCGGACCGTCTCCTCGCGGACCCGCTCTCTCGCCTCCGGCGAGAAGGAGCGGACGGTGGCCTCGAAGAAGGCGTCGTCCGGGATGATGTTGTTGGCGGTCCCGGCGTGGAAGGTGCCCACCGTGACGACCACCGGGTCGAAGGCGTCGAAGCGGCGGGTCACCATCGTCTGCAGCGCCAGCACCGCCTCGCAGGCGGCCGGCACCGGGTCCAGCGCACCGTGCGGGGCCGAGCCGTGGCCGCCGCGTCCGCGCATGGTGACGGTCAGGGTGTCGGCGGCGGCCATGATCGTCCCGGGGCGGGCCGCGACCGTGCCGGTGGGCAGCAGGCCGGACAGCACGTGCAGCGCGTAGCCGGCCACCGGCAGCGCGCCGGTGGCCTCCAGCAGGCCCTCCTCGATCATCACCTTGGCACCGCCCAGGCCCTCCTCGCCCGGCTGGAACATGAACACCACGTCACCGGCCAGTTCCTCGCGCCGCTCGCAGAGCAGCCGCGCCGCGCCGACCAGGGCGGCGACATGCAGGTCGTGGCCGCAGGCGTGCATCACCCCGGGGACCTGTGAGGCGAACGGGAGGCCGCTGGTTTCCTGCACCGGCAGTGCGTCCATGTCACCCCGCAGCAGCACCGCGGGCCCGGCCGCGCCACCGCGCAGCACCGCGGTGACCGAGCTGAGCTTCTCGCCGAGGGTGACCTCCAGTGGCAGCCCGTCCAGCGCGGCCACGATCGCCGCCTGGGTACGCGGCAGGTCCAGGCCGATCTCGGGCTCCTGGTGCACGGCGTGGCGCAGCGCGACCAGCTCCGGCTGCAGCAGCGCGGCGGACTCGCGCAGCGAGGGAAGGGACTGCTGGGCCGGGGACGACGAACCTGCGGTCTGCATGGGGTGTGCTCCTGACGGTGTGCCGACGGGACGGAACAGCTCACAGGGGTCCTATCACCGCAGCACCGCATCAGTCACCACCGCCTCCTCGGCCGCCGGCACCGCGCGCGGCGCCGGCGCGACCCGCCCGTTGACCCCGGGGCCAACCACTGGCCTCCTCCGATCCGGTGCCGGAGAATGCGCATCCTCGGATCATGGGGGGCGCATGAGTCTGAACAGGTCGATCACGCTCAAGTGTCGGCACTGCACGATCGAGTACACCGGCGACGTGGTGGTGGTACTGCGCCGCAGATGGTGGCTGACCCGCCATCACCGGGTCTTCCGGGAGGAGGGCGGCTGGCCGCTCCAGTTCACCCGCGCGGTCCGGCACCGCTACTGGCGGCGCGGGCCGGTCGGCCGGCTGTTCCACGTCGACGCGATGCAGCCGATCAGGGTGGTCCCTCAACGGGGCCGCTGGCCGCACCGGGTTCCGGCGGCGCTCGTGTTCACGCACGCGACCCACCCGGAGCGGCGAATCACCGTCCGGGTCTCCCGTCACCTCCTGGTGGAGCACGGGGCGACGATCGAGCGGATCAACAGAGCGATCACCGCCCGCGCGTCACCGGGGACCGGACCCGGATCGGCCGCGTCCCCGGTGGGTTGAGCCCGCCCCAGAGAGGTCAGCCCGTCCCCGCCTACGCCGGCTCACGGCCCGCCGCCGCAGCGTGCCGATGTCCGTCAGCCGGCGACGAGCCGCAGGCTGGCCTGCCGTCCCTCGCTGCTGGCCAGCCACTCCAGCTTCTGCGCCGTGTCCGTCTCCGGCGTGGGGTTGTGCAGCACGAAGGTCAGGTCGGGACGCTGCGGCAGCTTGAGATGGGTGCTCTCGAAGCTCAGCTCGCCCACCAGTGGATGCTGGATCCACTTGGTCCGCTGTCCCGGCGACCGCACGTCGCCGCGCGCCCAGACCTCCGCGAACTGGGGGCAGGCCTCGGCGAGCTCGCCCGTGATCGCCCGGAATCCCTCGTCCTCGGGGTACTCCGCCGCCGCGGCCCGGAACTCGGCGGCGACCAGGGCCGCGTCCTCCGCCCAGCCCAGGTGCCAGACCCGGTACAGCGGGTTGGTGAAGTAGCTGACCAGACAGTTGCGGCACTGCTCGTTGAAGTCGAAGACGGTGGCGGCGGCCTCGTTGAAGACGATGTTGTTCCAGTACCGGTCGATGATGTTCGCCGGGAACGGCATCCAGGAGTCGATGATCCGGGCCAGCCCCTCCGCCACCGGAGCCGTGACCGGCCCCGGCCGCTGCAGCGGCGGGTTCAGCCCGGCCAGCACGTAGAGGTGGTGACGCTCCGGCTCGTCGAGCTTCAGCACCCGCGAGACGGAGTCCAGCACCTGCCCGGAGACGGTGATGTCCCGGCCCTGCTCCAGCCACTGGTACCAGGAGACCCCGACGCCCGCCAGCACCGCGACCTCCTCCCGCCGCAGACCCGGCGTCCGCCGCCGGGCCCCGCCGTCCGGCAGCCCCGCCTCCGCGGGGGTCACCCGGGCCCGACGGCTCATCAGGAACTCACGCAGGTCGGCACGGCGGCGCTCGTCGGCAGTCGTCTTCGGCGCGGCTTCCACAGGCTCCCCCTGGCTGGTGGTCGTATCGACAGGATATCCAAACACCGGCCGGTGACCTGGTAATTCCTGGCCCGCCGAACTGCCTGGTGGTGGTGCCAACAGGATAAGTGGGCTCTCTCCAGGCCCTGGTGATCGGCAGCAGCATCGGGGCATGACAATGGACACTGCAGCACACGAGACCACGGAAGACGCCGTGGCAGCGACCTCGAATCCGGTGGCGAACCCGGCGGCGGACCCAACAGCGGGGTCGCTGTCGGTACGGGCCCGGTTGGTCCTCTTTCTGCTCTGCGCCGCCCAGTTCGCGGTGGCGCTGGACTTCTCCATCCTCAACATCGCGCTGCCCACGCTGGGCCGGGACCTGCACATGACGCAGGCGAACCTGCAGTGGGGCATGACCGCGTTCGCGCTGCCGTCCGGCGGGTTCCTGCTGCTGTTCGGGCGGATCGCGGACCGGGTCGGACGGCGGCGGATCTTCATCGTCGGGCTGAGCCTGTTCACCGCGGCCTCGGTACTGGCCACGCTGGCGTGGTCGCCGACGGTCTTCCTGGCGGCCCGTGCACTGCAGGGCGTCGGCGCGGCGGCGATCGTCCCGTCCGGGATGGCGCTGCTGACCACCACCTTCAAGGAGGGCCCGCAGCGGGACCGGGCGCTGGGCGTCATGGGCAGCCTGATGTCGCTGGGCTTCACCTTCGGCATGGTCCTGGGCGGCGTCCTCACGCAGACCCTGAGCTGGCGTTCGACGATGGCCCTCAACGTGGTGATGGGCCTGCTGGTCCTGGTCGGCGCACCGCTGCTGCTGACCGAGTCCCGCAACGAGGTCCGGCCACGGGTCGACGTGCCCGGCGCGATCACCGTCACCGGCGGTCTGCTGGCGCTGATCTACGGTCTGTCCACGGCCGCGCAGGCCGGCTTCGGCGACACCTCGGTGGTCGCCGCCCTGGTCGCGGCGGTCGTGCTGCTGACCGCGTTCGTGGTGATCGAGGCCCGCACCGCCGAGCCGCTGGTCTCGCTGCGGATCCTGCGCCGCCCGACGGTGGCCTTCGGCAACCTGGGCGGACTGGCCACCTTCTCGATGATGAGCTCCGTGGTCTTCCTCGGCACCCTGTACCTGCAGCAGGTCAACGGCATGTCGCCGGTCATGACCGGCCTGGTCTTCGGCGTGCTGGGCGTGTCCTGCGCGATCAGCGGCACCATCGCGCCGCGGATCGTGGCCCGGATCGGCTCGGCCCGCACTCTGGTCGCCGGACTGGTGCTGCAGGCCGCGCTGACCGCCGTGCTGCTGACGATCGGCCAGGGCAGCGTCGGGGCCTGGGTGTTCACCGTCGCCGGTTCGCTGGCCGCGGTCGGCCACCTGTCCGCGATCGTCGCCTACAGCGTCACCGCGACCGCCGGACTGCCGGACGAGGAGCAGGGCCTGGCCACCGGCCTGGTCACCACCACCCAGCAGGTGGCGCTCACCGTGGGCATCCCGCTGCTGAGCGCGCTGGCCTCGGCCCGGACCGACAGCCTGCGGACGGCCGGCCACTCGCTGGCCCGGGCGACGCTCGGCGGGGTGCGGCTCGGCCTGGGCGCGGACGCGGTGCTGGTCGCCGCCTTCGCCCTGCTGGTCGGCTTCGGCCTGCGCCGCAGGGCCTAGCCGGACGGGTCTAGTCCGACTCGGGGAGTTCCTCGTCGTCGTGCAGCGGGCGGCTGCCGCGCCCCACCGGTTCCGCGAGCAGCGTGCCGATGCGGTTGCGGCGGCCCGCCGTGCTCTCCGCGGTGAGCCGGATGGCGCGGATCGCGAGGTCCCCGTCCTCGGGCACCGGCAGTTCCACCCCGGAGCCGGGGATCGGCACCCGGCCCAGGGACTTCGCCAGCAGGCCGCCCACGGTCTCGACGTCCTCGTCCTCCAGCTCTATCCCGAAGAGTTCGCCGAGTTCCTCGACCGGGAGGCGTGCGGTGATCCGGTAGGCGCCGCCCTCCAGGGACTCCACCGGGGGCGCCTCGCGGTCGTACTCGTCGGTGATCTCGCCGACGATCTCCTCCAGGATGTCCTCGATGGTGACCAGCCCGGCCGTGCCGCCGTACTCGTCGATGACGACGGCGACGTGGATGCGGTCCCGCTGCATCTCCCGCAGCAGGTCGGCGACCGGCTTGCTGTCGGGCACGTAGGTCGCCTGCCGCATCACCGAGCCGACCGGCTCCGCCTCGGCGTCGCGGTTGACGTGGGTGCGCCGGACCAGGTCCTTGAGGTAGACGATGCCGACGACGTCGTCCTCGTTCTCGCCGACCACCGGCATCCGGGAGAACCCGCTGCGCAGCGCCAGGGTCAGCGCCTGGCGGACGGTCTTCTCCCGCTCGATCATCACCAGGTCGGTGCGCGGCACCATCACCTCGCGGACGATGGTGTCGCCCAGCTCGAAGACCGAGTGCACCATCCGGCGCTCCTCGTCCTCGATCAGCGAGTCCTTCTCGGCCAGGTCGACCAGCGCGCGCAGCTCCGCCTCGGAGGCGAACGGGCCCTCGCGGAAGCCCTTGCCGGGCGTCAGCGCGTTGCCGAGCAGGATCAGCAGCCGCGGGATCGGGCCGAGCACCCGGTTCAGCGGCAGCAGTACCACCGAGGCCGCGGTGGACACGTTCATGGGGTGCTGGCGCCCGATGGTGCGGGGCGAGACGCCGACCGCGACGAAGGACACCAGCACCATCGCGCCGATGGCGACCAGCAGCGCCTGCCAGGTCTCGTGGAACGAGCGGACGCAGACCACGGTCACCAGGACGGTCGCGGCCATCTCGCAGGTGACCCGGATCAGCGTCGCCAGGTTCAGGTAGCGGATCGGGTCGCTGGCCAGGGTCAGCATCCGCAGGGCGCCGCGCCGGCCGTGCCGCAGGGCCTCCTCGGCGCGGAACCGGGACACCCTGGCGATGCCGGCCTCCGCGCAGGCCGCCAGCCAGGCGAGGATCACCAGGACGACGGCGATGACGAGGAAGCCGGTACTGTTGCCGCTCATCGTGGAACGCTCACCGAGTGGTCGGGGCGGGTGACGGTCCGGTCTCGCCGCGTGCGGCGCGCCAGTCGTCCAGGATGCGCTTCTGCAGCCCGAACATCTCCCGCTCCTCGTCGGGGTCCTCGTGGTCGTAACCGAGGACGTGCAGCACTCCGTGGACGGTGAGCAGCTGCAGCTCGGCGTCCATGGAGTGCCCGTTGGCGGTGCCCTGGCGCTCGGCCACCTCGGGGCAGAGCACGATGTCGCCGAGCAGCCCCTGCGGGGGCTCCTCGTCCTCCTTGCCGGGGCGCAGCTCGTCCATGGGGAAGGACATCACGTCGGTCGGTCCGGGCAGATCCATCCACTGCAGGTGCAGGGCCTCCATCGCCTCCGCGTCGACGACGATCACGGAGAGCTCGGAGAGGGGGTGGATGCGCATCCGGTCGAGGGCGAAGCGGGCGATGTCGAGGATCGCCTGCTCGTCCACCTCCGTGCCGGACTCGTTGTTGATGTCGATCGACATGAGGGGAGTGGATCTCAGCTTTCGGATCGTCGGTGGTTGGAACGGGGTGTTCGGGTGCCGGAGGTGCTCCGGGCGTCGGTGGCGGCCTGGGCTCCCTGTTCGGCGTCGTACTGGCCGTAGGCGTCCACGATCTTGCCGACCAGCTTGTGGCGGACCACGTCCTGGCTGGTCAGACGGCTGAAGTGGATGTCCTCGACATCGGCGAGGATGTGCTGGACGATCTTGAGGCCGCTGGTGGTGCCACCCGGGAGGTCGATCTGGGTGACGTCGCCGGTGACCACGATCTTGGAGTTGAAGCCGAGCCGGGTCAGGAACATCTTCATCTGCTCGGCGCTGGTGTTCTGCGCCTCGTCGAGGATGATGAACGCGTCGTTCAGGGTCCGGCCGCGCATGTACGCGAGCGGGGCGACCTCGATCGTCCCGGCGGCCATCAGCCGCGGGATGGAGTCGGGGTCGATCATGTCGTGCAGCGCGTCGTAGAGCGGGCGCAGGTAGGGGTCGATCTTCTCGTAGAGGGTGCCGGGCAGGAAGCCCAGCCGCTCCCCCGCCTCGACCGCCGGGCGGGTCAGGATGATCCGGGTGACCTGCTTGGCCTGCAGCGCCTGCACGGCCTTGGCCATCGCCAGGTACGTCTTGCCGGTACCGGCCGGGCCGATGCCGAAGACGATGGTGTGGCGGTCGATGGCGTCGACGTAGCTCTGCTGGTTCAGCGTCTTGGGGCGGATCGAGCGGCCCCGGTTGGACAGGATGTTCGCGGTGAACACGGACGAGGGACTGGCCGAGCCCTCGGGGCTGGTGGGGTCCTCGGCGGCCTTGCGCAGCATGGTGATGGAACGCTCCACGGAGTCCTCGGTCAGGGGCTGGCCGGTGCGCAGCACCAGCATCATCTCGTCGAAGAGGCGCTGTACCAGACGGATCTCGGCACGGTCACCGGTGGCGGTGACCTCGTTGCCGCGGGCATGGAGGTCGAGCTCGGGGAAGCCCTTCTCAATCACCTTCAGGAGCGAATCCCCGGTGCCCAGCACGGTCACCATCGGATGCTTCTCCGGGATGACGATCTTCGCCTGGTTCTGCGTCGGCAGCTGCTGTGCGCGTGATGTCGTAGAAGTCATGGGTCGGCTCTGAGGCCTGCCTCATCCCATCTCTCTATCGGGTCCGCCAGCCTCGTGGGCGTGGTGTGACAAGGGTACGACGGACGGGCGGGGGGACGTGAACGATGGTCCGCCGGTGCCGTCGATGACGCCAGTCGTTTTTCGCATGCTCCTGCGACCGGTGCGGCCGCTGAGGCACCACCCCCGCACCGCCTCACGCCCGCGCGGCCGCCTCACGCCCGCGCGGGCACCGGCACCCGCATCAGGTCCCGCGCCAGCACCAGCTCTCCGTCGAAGTGGCGCCGGGCCTCCGCGAGGTGGCCCTCCAGGACGGGATAGCGCTGCGAGAAGTGGGTGAGCACGAGGGTGCGCACCCCCGCGGCGGCGGCGACCCGGCCCGCCTCGGCGGCGGTGAGGTGCCCGTGGTCGCGGGCCAGCGCGGCGTCCTGCTCCAGGAAGGTGGCCTCGATGACCAGCAGGTCCGCGCCCTCGGCCAGCCGCTCGACGCCCTCGCACATCCGGGTGTCCATCACGAACGCCGCCCGCTGGCCCCGGCGCGGCTCGCTGACCTGCTCCACGGTCACCCGCTGCCCGTCGACGAGCACCTCGCCCTCGCGCTGCAGCCATCCCACCGCCGGCCCGGCGATCCCGTACCGGGCCAACTGCTCGGGCAGTATCCGCAGCCCGTCCGGTTCGACCAGGCGGTAGCCGAAGGACTCCACCGGATGCGACAGCGCCGCCGCCTCCAGCGCGAAGGGCGCGCCGGGCGCGCTGAGCGGGACGAACGTGGGCGCGCTGTCGGCCGCGATCGGCTCGGGTCGCAGCTCCACCGTCTCGTGGAAGGCGCTGGCGTGCCGCAGCCGCTCGAAGAAGTGCTGGCCGGAGGCGGGGTAGTAGACGCTGACCGGATGCGGGGGGCGGTCCAGGTTGATCCGCTGGATGATCCCGGGCAGGCCGAGGCAGTGGTCACCGTGGAAGTGGGTGACGCAGATCCTGGTCACCGCGTGCGCGCTCACCCCGGCGTGCAGCATCTGCCGCTGAGTGCCCTCACCCGGGTCGAACAGCAGGCCCTCGCCGTCCCAGAGCAGCAGGTAGCCGTTGTGGTTGCGGTGCCGGGTCGGGACCTGACTGGCCGTCCCCAGCACCACGAGTTCGCGTTGCGACACCCGATCAGACCAGCTTCTCGCGCAGCCCGTTCCCGCCGCCGAGGACGTGCACATGGGCGTGGAACACGGTCTGCCCCGCGCCGCTGCCGGTGTTGAAGATCAGCCGGTAGCCGGCCCCGCCGGTCGCCTCGGCGACCTTCTCCTCCTCCGCGACCCGGCCCGCCTCCGCGAGCAGCGTCCCGGCCAGCGCCGGGTCCGCGTCGGCGAGCGCCGCGGCGTTGGGGTAGTGCGCCTTGGGGACGACCAGGACGTGCGTCGGCGCCTGCGGGTTTATGTCGCGGAACGCGAGCGTGGTCTCGGTCTCCCGCACCACGGTCGCCGGGATCCCGCCCGCCACGATCCTGCAGAACAGGCAGTCAGCCTGCGGCTCACCCGACACGTCGTCATCTCCTCGTCAGTACAACAACTACGCGCATGCTACCCACAGGCGACACCCCCACAGGGGCGCAGGGAACCGCGCGACCAGCCACACACTCACGGAGAGCCCTGATCGCGCAGCCACCCCCGCCCCGACGGGTTCCTACAACGCCGGAATGCTGGGCGCCGTCACCGCAGGCGTCTCGGCGAGCGCCGCAAGCGCGAGCCTGATCGCCTCGTCGAGCTGGGGGTCGCGGCGGGCGACCCAGTCCTGCGGGGCGCAGACGACCTCGACGTCCGGGTCGACCCCGTGGTTCTCCACCCCCCAGCCGTAGCCCTCCAGCCAGAACGCGTAGCGCGGCTGGGTCACCCCGGTGCCGTCCACCAGCGAGTAGCGGCCGTCGATGCCGATCACCCCGCCCCAGGTGCGGACGCCGACCACCGGTCCGAGCTTCAGCGCCTGGAACGCGGCGTTGACGATGTCGCCGTCGGAGCCGGAGAACTCGTCGGCCACGGCGACCAGCGGGCCGCGCGGGGCGTCCATCGGGTACCTGATCGCCTTGTGCTCGCGCACCACGTCCCAGCCGATGACCCGGCGGTTGAGCTTCTCGATGATCAGCTGCGAGGTGTGGCCGCCGCGGTTCTCGCGGACGTCCACGACCAGGCCGTCGCGGGCGATCTCGGTGCGCAGGTCGCGGTGCACCTGCGCCCAGCCGTTGGCGATCATGTCGGGGACGTGCAGGTAACCGAGGCGTCCGCCGGACTGCTCGCGGACGTACGCGCGGCGGCCGGCGACCCAGTCGTGGTAGCGCAGCGACTCCTCCTCGGCGAGCGGGACCACCACCACGGTCCGCTCGGTGCCGTCCGTCCTGCCGACGGTCAGCCCGACCGGGCGCCCGGCGGTGCCGACCAGCAGCGGCGCCGGTCCGGTGACCGGGTCCACCGGACGGCCGTCCACCGCGAGCACCGCGTCGCCGGCCCGGACGCCGACGCCGGGGGCGGCCAGCGGCGAGCGCGCCGCCGGATCGGAGGACTCGCCGGGCAGCACCCGGGCCACCCGCCACACGCCCTCCTCGTCGCGCGCCAGGTCGGCGCCGAGCAGACCCTGGCGGCGGTTGGCGGCCGGGCCGCCCGGCGGCGGGGTGACGTAGGCGTGCGAGGTGCCGGGCTCGCCCTGGAGCTCCCAGAGCAGGTCCACCAGGTCGCTGTGGCAGCCGACCCGCTCGACCAGCGGGCGGTAGCGCCGCTGCACGGCGGGCCAGTCCAGGCCGCCGAGGTCGATCCGCCAGAAGTTGTCGCGCATCAGCCGGGCCGTCTCGTCGAACATCTGCCGCCACTCGGCGGCCGGGTCGACGGTCACCCGGACCCGGCCCAGGTCGACCGGCACCGAGTCGTCCGCGTCGTCCTTGTCGGCCTTGCGGTCGGCCGGGACGATCCGCAGCTCGTCCTGGTCGACGACGGCCAGCCGGCCGCCGTCGCCGCAGACCGCGAACCGGTCCAGCGCGTCGACCAGGGTCTCGGCGCGGCGGGTGGCGAAGTCGAAGCGCTGCAGCGAGGCGCGCTGCGGCTTGTCCTGCGGGGTGGCCCTGCTGGTGCCGAGCTCACCGGTGAGCGGGTGCTCCAGCCACACCACGCCGCCCTTGACCGCCTCCAGCCGGGTGTAGCGGCCGGAGGGGACCGGGAACGCCACGACGCGGTCGCCGAGCCCCTCCAGATCCAGCCGGGTCCGCTCCGGAGCGGGGTCACCGGCGTCCGGGCTCCCGGCCGCGTCGCCGTCGCCGGGCTTCTGCCCCTCGGCGGCGGGCTGGTCCGGCTGCTCCCCGCCCTTGCCCAGCGCGCGCCCCTGCGGCTGCGGGCCGAACGGCGACAGCGTGTCGGCGGCCAGGGTCAGCAGGTAGGGGCGGCAGGCCAGCGGGAAGGACAGGTCGAAGACGTGCTCGTCGTAGACCGGGTCGAAGTCGCGCATCGACAGGAAGGCCAGGTGCCTGCCGTCGGTGGTGAAGGTGGGGGCGAAGTCGTTGAAGCGCGGCGAGGTCAGCTCGGTGAGCGCGCCGCCCTCGGCGAGGTCCGCCAGGATCAGCTGGCGCGGGAAGTCATCGGTGCTCAGCGCCTGCGACCAGACCAGCCACTGCGAGTCCGGCGAGAAGGCGAGGCCGTCGGCCTGGCCGCTGTCGCCGCGGTCCAGTTCACGGATGTCCTCGCCCTCGACCAGCAGCACCCGGCCGTCGCGGTTGGCGATCGCCAGCCTGCTGCCGTCCGGGGAGACGGCGAGGTCCTCGACCCGGCCCAGCCGGCCGACGCCCAGGCGGCGCCCGTCGGAGAACTCCAGGCCGTCCTCGCCCTCGGCGTCGGTGACCCACACCGACGCGCCGTCAGGAAGCGCCCGCGGCAGCCGGTTGCGGACGCCCGGCTGCGCGGACAGTACCCGGGACGGGCCGTCGCGGTGGGTGAGCCGGTGGATGCCGCCGCGGACCTCGACCACGCTGGAGCGGGCGTCCGCGTCCGGGGCGACCGCGCCCAGGAACTCGGCGGCGTTGATCGGGAACGGCTGGCGGCCGGTACGCGGACCGCCGAGGCGGATGTCCAGGCGCTCCGGCCGAGCGTCCGTCAGGTCCCGCACCAGGTAGAGGTCGCCGCCGCTGTGGTAGACCACCCGGGCGCCGTCGGTGCTCGCGTTGCGGGCGTAGAACTCGTGGTCGCTGTGCCGGCGCAGGTCGGAGCCGTCCGGCAGGCTCGACCACAGCTGGCCGACGCCCTCGTGGTCCGAGAGGAACGCGATCCGCCCGCCCGTCGCCCGACCACCACCCCCAAGAGAGTCGCTTCGCGACGCACCCCCTGTGACCCACATCGGGGACTCGATGTTGCCGTCCACACCGGCGTGCACCCGGGCGTAGGCGCCCTCGGTGCCGATCCACAGCTTCCCGGCCGTGCCGCCCCGGTAGCGCTTCCAGTGGGCCGGCTCGCGGCCCATCCCGGCGGAGGACAGCAGCGCGCGCTCCCCGCCCGGCTCCACCGCGACCCCGCCGACCCGTCCGTACGGGAGCTCCCGGGCCGGGCCGCCGTCCAGCGGCACCGCGTAGGCCCACGGGTGCGCCCGCGACATCCGGCCGACCGTGCTGAGCGCCAGCACCTCGCCGGCCTCGGTCCAGCCCAGCACGGTGGTGCTGTTGACACCCCAGTGGGTCAGCCGTCGGGCCGGGCCGCCGTCCACCGACGCGACGTGCACCTCGGGGGCGCCGTCTCGGGTCGACGCCCAGGCGATCCGACTGCCGTCGGGCGAGATGCGCGGCCGGGTGACCGGCACCTGGTCGGCGCTCACCCGCCAGGCCCGTCCGCCGGCCAGCGGGGCCAGCCAGACGTCGTCGTCGGCCACGAAGGTGACCAGATCGGCGTGGAGGTGCGGGAACCGGGGGTAGCTGTCAGCTTCACTCACGCGGACACCCTAGCCACCACCACTGACAGTGCGACAGCGGTTTCCGAAGCTGGACGATCAGTTCCAGCGCCCGCTGCGCCCGAGCAGCAGCGCACCCGCCGCGACCCCGGCCGTGGAGGTACGCAGCACCGAGGACCCCAACCGGTACGGGGCCGCCCCGGCCTCCGCGAAACGGGCCAGCTCGTCCGGCGAGACCCCGCCCTCCGGGCCGACCACCAGCACCAGCTCGCCCCGCTCCGGCAGCGCGGCGGTGGCCAGCGGCTGCGAGAACCCCTCCTCGTGCAGCACCGCGCCCAGGGCGGCCCCGGCCAGCAGTTCGCCCACCTGACGCGTGCTCATCGCCCCGCGGACCACCGGGAAGCGCAGCCGGCGCGACTGCTTGCCCGCCTCGCGGGCGGTGGCCCGCCACTTGCCCAGCGCCTTCAGGCCCCGGTCGCCGCGCCACTGGGTGACGCAGCGCGAGGCCGCCCACGGCACCACCTCGTCCACGCCGACCTCGGTCATCAGCTCCACCGCGAGCTCGCCCCGGTCGCCCTTGGGCAGTGCCTGGACCACGACGAGGCGGAGCTCCGGCTCGGGCTCGGCGAGGAGTTCGGCGACACGGACCTCCAGCACGTCCTTGCCGACGACGCCGACGACCGGCCCGGACACCCCGGCCCCCGCACCGTCCGTCAGTACGACGGTCTCCCCCACGGTCAGCCGCTTGACCGCAACGGCGTGCCGCCCCTCGGCCCCGCCCAGCGCGACGACCGCCCCCACGGGCGCGAGCTGCGCGGTCTCCACAACAAACACGGGTGCAGTCACGACGTACCTGTTCCTGTTACTACCTGGGGGCGCGAGGAACTGCGCTGCCAACCACGCACCTACGTAGAGGGCTGGCAGCGCGCGCGGTTGATCAAGCAGAGCCCCGCGCCCCTGTGGTTACTAACGCCCGTTGAACGCATCCTTCAGACGCGAGAAGAGCCCCTGCTGCCCCGGAGCGAACGTGCCCGAAGGGCGTTCTTCGCCACGGAGCTTGGCGAGCCGCCGCAGCAGGTCCTCCTGCTCCGCGTCGAGCTTGCCCGGGGTCTGGACCTCGACATGCACTATCAGGTCGCCGCGTCCGCCGCCGCGCAGATGCGTGACGCCGCGCCCGTGCAGCGGCACCGACTGGCCGGACTGGGTGCCGGGGCGGACGTCGATCTCCACCATCCCGTCCAGCGTCTCCAGCGGGACCTTGGTGCCCAGCGCCGCCGCGGTCATCGGCAGCGTCACCGTGCAGTGCAGGTCGTCGCCACGGCGCTGGAAGGTGGAGTGGGCGTTCTCGCTGATCTCGACGTAGAGGTCACCGGCCGGGCCGCCGCCGGGGCCGACCTCGCCCTCGCCGGCCAGCTGGATCCGGTTGCCGTCGTCGACGCCGGCCGGGATCTTCACCGTCAGCGTGCGGCGGGCGCGGACCCGGCCGTCGCCGGCGCACTCGGGGCAGGGGGTGGGCACGACGGTGCCGAAGCCCTGGCACTGCGGGCACGGACGGGAGGTCATCACCTGGCCCAGGAACGACCGGGTGACCTGGGACACCTCGCCGCGGCCGCGACACATGTCACAGGTCTGCGGGGAGGTGCCGGGGGCCGCGCCCTCGCCGTTGCAGGTGGTGCAGACGACGGCGGTGTCGACCTGGATGTCCTTGGTGGTGCCGAACGCGGCTTCCTGCAGGTCGATGTCGATGCGGATCATCGCGTCCTGGCCGCGCCGGGTCCGCGAACGCGGTCCCCGCTGGCCCCCGGACGCGCCGAAGAACGCGTCCATGATGTCGCTGAAGCCGAATCCCGCGCCCGCGCCGAAACCGCCCTGGCCCGCGCCGCCGCCGTTGGCGGAGAGCGGGTCGCCACCCAGGTCGTAGATCTGCCGCTTGCTCGGGTCCGAGAGGACCTCGTAGGCGGCGTTGATCTCCTTGAACCGCTCCTGGGTCTTCGGGTCGGGGTTGACGTCCGGGTGCAGTTCGCGCGCGAGTCGGCGGAATGCCTTCTTGATCTCGTCCTGCCCCGCGTCACGCCTGACGCCGAGTACCGCGTAGTAGTCCGTGGCCACCAAAATGCTCCGCTTGTTTTCGTTCGCGCCAGTTTGTCCAGCGAGCTCAGGGTGCTGAGAAGGCTGTTAGGACGCGGCCAGGATCTGACCGACGTATCGTGCCACCGCCCGGACGGCGCCCATGGTGCCCGGGTAGTCCATTCTCGTCGGTCCGACCACGCCCAGTTTGGCGACTGTCTCGTCGCCCGAACCGTAGCCCACCGACACGACCGACGTGGAATTCAGCCCCTCGTAGGCGTTCTCGTGCCCGATCCTCACCATCATGCCCGCGTCCGCGGTCTCGCCGAGCAGCTTCAGCAGGACCACCTGCTCCTCCAGCGCCTCCAGGACCGGGGCGATGGTGAGCGGGAAGTCGTGCGGGAAGCGGGTCAGGTTGGCCGAGCCGCCGATCACGATCCGCTCCTCGGTCTGCTCCGCCAGCGCCTCGAACAGCGAGGTGAGGACGGCCGTGACGGCGCCCCGGTCCTCGCGCTCGAAGGTCTCGGGAAGATCCTGGAGCAGCGTCGGCACCTCGGCGAAACGCTGCCCTGCGGCCCCGCCGTTCAAACGGGTGCGCAGGTCCGTGAGGAAGGTCTCGCCGACCACCGTCGGGCAGTCGATCAGCCGCTGCTCGACCCGGCCGGTGTCGGTGATCAGCACCAGCATCACCCGGCTCGGGCTCAGTGCGACCAGCTCGACGTGCCGCACCGTGGAGCGGGACAGCGAGGGGTACTGGACCACCGCGACCTGGCGGGTGAGCTGCGCCAGCAGCCGCACCGTACGGGCCACCACGTCGTCGAGGTCCACCGCGTGGTCCAGGAAGCTGCCGATCGCCCGGCGCTCGGCCCCGGACAGCGGCTTGACCTCGGTCAGCCGGTCCACGAAGAGCCGGTAGCCCTTGTCGGTCGGCACCCGGCCCGCGCTGGTGTGCGGCTGGTGGATGTAGCCCTCGTCCTCAAGCGTGGCCATGTCGTTGCGCACCGTCGCCGGGGACACGCCGAGGCTGTGGCGTTCCACCAGCGCCTTGGAACCGACCGGCTCCTCGGTGCCGACATAGTCCTGGACGATGGCGCGCAGGACCGCCAGCTTGCGATCGTCGAGCTTGCGATCTTCATGCACGGGGCACGCACCTCCTCTGCCGAGTCGTGGCCGGCGACCTGTGCTGACCGGTCCGCTGGGCCGTTCTGGCACTCTGGACGAACGAGTGCCAGGAGCTGTCCGGCCAGTGTAAGGCGCAGGGGTGCGCCACAGGAACGGCTGGGCCGTCCCGTACGTACCACTGGGTAGGCCCGACAGGGCAGAATGAGCTGATAGCGCCGCCACGTAGCGGCGCAGTACCGAGGAGAGGCCATGGCCAGGACACGTTTCGCTCCGGACCGCGGACTGACGAGCCGGATGCTGCTGACGATGTTCTTCATCGGCCTGCTGTACGTGGTGTTCGTCGGCGTGCTGCTGGTGGTGCTGAAGGGGGCCTGGCCGATCATCGCGGTCGTCGCCGGCGGGCTGTTCATCGCCCAGTTCTGGTTCAGCGACAAGATCGCCGCGTTCAGCATGGGCGCCAAGGAGGTCACCGCGCAGGAGTACCCGGAGCTGCACGGAACCGTCGACCGGCTGTGCGCGCTGGCCGACATGCAGAAGCCGCGGGTCGCGGTCTCGCAGAGCGACGTGCCCAACGCCTTCGCGACCGGCCGCAATGAGAAGAACGCTGTGGTGTGTGTCACCACCGGACTGCTGCGCCGGCTGGAGCCGGAGGAGCTGGAGGGCGTGCTGGCGCACGAGCTCTCGCACGTGGCGCACAAGGACGTCGCGGTGATGACCATCGCCGGCTTCCTCGGCGTGCTGGCCGGCATCATCACCCGGGTCGGCCTGCAGTTCGGCATGTTCGGCGGCTTCGACCGCCGCGACGACCGGGACGACAACAGCGGCATGGTGATGCTGGTGGTGATCGCGGTCAGCGCGGTCGTCTACGCCATCAGCTTCCTGCTGACCCGGCTGCTCTCGCGCTACCGCGAGCTGTCCGCGGACCGCTCGGCGGCGCTGCTGACCGGCCGCCCCTCGGCGCTGGCCTCGGCGCTGACCAAGGTCACCGGCCAGATGGCGGCGATCCCCACCCAGGACCTGCGCCGCGCGCAGCCGTTCAACGCCTTCTACTTCGCCCCGGCCATCTCGGCCCGGGAGATGGCCAGCCAGGCGTTCTCCACCCACCCGTCGCTGGAGCAGCGGCTGGAGCAGCTGGGCAAGATCTCCGCCGAACTCGGCCGCGGATAGCGGACACCGTTCCCTCCCCCACTCCCCTAGGAGCAGCACCCATGGGCTTCCTGGACGCCCTGCTCGGCCGCACCAAGCCCGTCAAGCCCAATCTCGACCAGCTCTTCGGCCTGCCGTCCGCGGCGATCACCCTGGAGGCGGCGGCCGACTTCAAGCCCACCGGCATCGGTTCGGTGTGCTTCGCCGCCGCCGAGGGGGGCGCCTTCGCGCAGGTCCAGCAGGACGTGCAGGCCCTGCTGGACGCGGACACCGAGCGCGGCGGCGTACCGGTGGAGAGCACCCGCGACTCCTACGGCTACACCTGGCTGACCTCGCGTCACAGCGCGGACGACATCGTGTCGCTGGTCAACGACGTGCACGCGATCAACACCGCGCTGGAGAGCACCGGCTTCGGCCCGCAGCTGCTGTGCTCGCTGGTGAACTTCACCGACAGCCGGAACCGCTCGCTGGCGCTGGTCTACCTCTACAAGCGCGGCTCCTTCTACCCCTTCTCCCCGCAGCAGGGGGGCGGCGAGCGGCGCGACAACGCGCTGGAGCTGCAGATCAAGGCGATGCTGGGCGACGACCTGCGGATCGAGCAGGACCTGACCCGGTGGTTCCCGGTCTGGGGAGCGCCCGGCCTGTGACCCCGCCGAACGCCCCGCGCAGCTACGACCTGACACCGCCGTGGAAGCGCTCGGCGCCCGTCCCGGAGTTGCCCGCGGAGCGGGACCTGGTGGTGGAGGAGGTCACCACCGGGTTCTGCGGCGCGGTGCTGCGCTGCGAGAAGACCGCGGAGGGGTTCACGGTCACCCTGGAGGACCGGCACGGCAGGCTCCGGGTCTTCCCGCTGACGCCGCGCGGCTTCCTGGTGGACGGCAAGCCGGTGACCCTGGTCCGGCCCACCGCCGCCGCACCCGTCGCACCGGCGCGCACCGCGTCGGGGTCGGTGGCGGTGCGGGGGGTGCGGGCACGGGTGGCGCTGCCAAGCCGGATCTACGTCGAGGGCCGCCACGACGCCGAGCTGGTGGAGCGGGTCTGGGGCGACGACCTGCGGATCGAGGGCGTGGTGGTGGAGTACCTGGAGGGGATCGACGATCTGCCCGCGATCGTCGCCGACTTCGCTCCGGAACCGGGACGGCGGCTGGGGGTCCTGGTGGACCACCTGGTGCCCGGCACCAAGGAGTCGCGGATCGCCGCGCAGGTGAGCGGTGCCGACGTGCTGGTGGTGGGGCATCCCTACATCGACGTCTGGGCGGCGGTGAAGGCCTCCTCGGTCGGCATCGCGGCCTGGCCGGAGGTGCCGCGGGGTGAGGTCTGGAAGGAGGGGGTCTGCCGCCGGCTGGGCTGGCCGGTGGATCCGCCGGCGGCGTGGAAGCGGATCCTCGCCTCGGTGAACTCCTACCGCGACCTCGACCCGGCACTCCTCGGAAGAGTCGAAGAGTTGATCGACTTCGTAACAGCACAGGCAACCACCTGAGGGGCGCGGGGAACTGCGCTGCCAGCCCTTTACGGAGGTGCACGGTTGGCAGCGCAGTTCCCCGCGCCCCTGTTGTTGCTCGTGTGCCTAATCGACCAGGTCTCGGACTACGGCGTCGGCCAGAAGCCTGCCCCGCAGGGTCAGCACCGCGCGGCCCGCCTCGTACGGCTGCGCCGCCAGGAGCCCGCCCGCGAGGGCGCGGTCAGCGCCTATGCGGCCGGGCTGGTGCAGGAGGTCGAGGGGGACGCCGTCGGACAGCCGCAGCTCCAGCAGGATGCGCTCGACGCGGCGGTCCTCGGCGGAGAGGCGCTCACGGCCGTGGGCGGGGGTGCGGTCCTCCGCCAGCGCCTGGGCGTACGCCGCCGGGTGCTTGACGTTCCACCAGCGCACTCCGCCGACGTGGCTGTGCGCGCCGGGACCCGCGCCCCACCAGTCCGCGCCGGTCCAGTACAGCTCGTTGTGGCGGCAGCGGGCCTCCGGGGTGGTCGCCCAGTTGGAGACCTCGTACCAGTGCAGGCCGGCCGCGCTGAGCAGTTCCTCGGCGATCAGGTAGCGGTCGGCGTGGACGTCGTCGTCGGTCATCGGGATCTCGCCGCGGCGGATCCGGGCCGCGAGCTTCGTTCCCTCCTCGACGATCAGCGCGTACGCCGAGACGTGGTCCGGCTCGGCCGACAGCGCCGCCTCCAGCGAGGCGCGCCAGTCGTCGTCGCTCTCCCCCGGCGTGCCGTAGATCAGGTCCAGGTTGACGTGCTCGAAGCCGGCCGCGCGCGCCTCCGCGACGCAGGCCTGCGGACGGCCGGGGGTGTGCCTGCGGTCCAGCAGCTCCAGCACGTGCGGCCGGACGCTCTGCATGCCGAAGCTGAGCCGGTTGAAGCCGCCCTCGCGCAGCTCCGCCAGGTACGCGGGGTCGACCGACTCCGGGTTGGCCTCGGTGGTCACCTCGGCGTCCGGCGCCAGGCCGAACTCGTCCCGGATCGCCGCCAGCATCCGGACCAGGTCGCCGGCCGGCAGCAGGGTGGGGGTGCCGCCGCCGAGGAAGACCGTCCGCACCGGCAGCTCGGCGTCCCCGAGGATCCGGCGGGCCTGCCGGATCTCGGCGACCAGGTTGTCCGCGTAGGTGTCCTGGGAGGCCACCGCGCCGGAGGAGCGCAGCTCGGTCGCGGTGTAGGTGTTGAAGTCGCAGTACCCGCAGCGGGTGGCGCAGTACGGGACGTGGACGTAGAAGCCGAAGGGCCGCTGCCCGAGCTCGCGGGTGGCGTGCTCGGGCAGGGCTCCGTCGAGGGGGACGGCTTCGCCGTCGGGGAGTGCGGAGGGCATGCACCCATTGTCCGGTATCGGCCGGACGCCCCGGTCACACTCCCGTCACACCCCGGTCAGGCCTCGATGGTGCCCGCGTACATGGCCTCGATCGCTTCGGCGTTCTCCCGCTCCACCACCGGGCGCTTGACCTTGAGGCTGGGGGTGAGCTCACCGTGCTCGATGTCCAGGTCCCGGGGCAGGACGGTGAACTTCTTGATGGTCTGCCAGCGCTGCAGGTCGCCGTTGAGCCGACGGACGAAGCCGTCGATCAGGGTGTGCACCTCGGCGGAGGAGCAGACCTCGGCGTAGCTGCGGCCCTGCTGGCCGTGGGTGTCCGCCCACTGCATGATCGCGGGCTCGTCCAGGGTGATCAGCGCGGTGCAGAAGTTGCGGCCGTTGCCGATCACCAGGATGTTGCTGACGAACGGGCAGACCGCCTTGAACCGGCCCTCGACCTCGCTGGGGGCGACGTACTTGCCGCCGGAGGTCTTGAACATGTCCTTCTTGCGGTCGGTGATCCGGACGAAGCCGTCCTTGTCGACCTCGCCGATGTCGCCGGTGTGGAACCAGCCGTCGCTCTCCAGCACCTCGGCGGTCTTCTCGGGCTGGTTGTGGTAGCCGCGCATCACGCCGGGGCCGCGCAGCAGGATCTCGCCGTCCTCGCCGATCCTGACCTCGGTGCCGGGCAGCGGGGTGCCCACGGTGCCGACCCGGTAGTTCTCGCCGGGGTTGACGGTGGATCCGGCGCTGGTCTCGGTCAGGCCGTAGCCCTCCAGGATGTGCACGCCCGCGCCGGCGAAGAAGAAGCCGATCTCGGGGGCCAGGGCGGCGCTGCCGGAGACGCAGGCGCGCAGCCGGCCGCCGAAGGCCGCGCGGATCTTCGCGTAGACCAGCTTGTCGGCGATGCTGTGCTGGAGCTGCAGGCCGAACGGGATCTGCCGGGTGCCGGTGGCGATCAGCGTCTCCTGGCCGGTGCGGGCCCAGTCGCGGGCGACCTTGGCGGCCCACAGGAAGATCTTGTACTTGGCGCCGCCCTCGGCCCTGGCCTTGCCGGCGATGCCGTTGTAGACCTTCTCGAACACCCGCGGCGCGGAGGCCATGTAGGTGGGGCGGACCACCGGGAGGTTGTGGATGATCCGGTCGACCCGGCCGTCCACCGCGGTGACCGAGCCCAGCTGGATGTGGCCGGAGGTGAGGGTCTTGCCGAAGACGTGGGACAGCGGCAGCCACAGGTACTGCACGTCCTCGGCGTTGAGCAGGCCGGTGCTGGCCTGCGCGGCGGCCTGGTAGGACCAGCAGTCGTGGACCAGCCGCACGCCCTTGGGCCGTCCGGTGGTGCCGGAGGTGTAGATCAGGGTGGCCAGCTGCTCGCGGTCGATCGCGGCGACCGCGGCGGTGACCGCGTCCGGGTGCTCCTTGAGGTACGCGGCGCCGCGCTCCTCGAGGTCGGCCAGGGAGAGCACCTCGACGCCCTCGACCGGCTGCTCCGGCAGGCTGCCGTCGATGGTGATGATGTGCTTGAGCTCGGCGAGTTCGGCACTGACCCCGAGGATCTTGTCGAGCTGCTTGCCGTCCTCGGCCACGACCGCGCGGCTGCCGGAGTCGGACAGGATGTAGGCGGTCTCCTCGGCGTTGGTGCTGGGGTAGACGGCGGTGACGGCCGCACCCGCGCACATGATGCCGAGGTCGGCGAGGATCCACTCGATGCGGGTGGAGCAGGAGATGGCGACCCGCTCCTCGGGCCTGATACCCAGGGCCATCAGACCGCCGGCGATGCTGTTGACCCGCTCCGCGGCCTGACCCCAGGTGAGCGAACGCCACTGCTCGGCGCCGGGCGCGCCGTCGGCCGCGTGCTCGTCCACGGGGACGGGGTAGCGGTACGCCTCGCGCTCGGGCGTCTGACGTACCCGCGACAGGAACAGCTGTGCCACGGAGTCCGGGCGGCTGTCGATCAGCGAGGTGGGGACCGGAAGGTCAGGGGACGGGCTCACGGCTACCTCCGGGGCCCAGCTGGCGGGCCGAGACGGTTGTTAACTCACGAGTAACTAGCAGGCAACGACAGAGTAGGACCTCAGCGGCCTCGGCGTAAGGGGTAACTGTCGCCCGCAATTCACTTGCCGGTCGGCAAGTAAGGAACTTACGATGGCCATCCGGATCGATCAGCCGTCCCCGGCCAGGAAAACCGGGTACGGTGTACGCAGATGCATCGCCGCCACCTGTCAGAGCCGCATGCTCCAATCAAGACGCACCGACGCCGCCGGCTCCGACTCAGAAGCACCGACGCAGAAGCCCGTTCCTCCTCCGCCCACTGCCCACCGCCCGAGATCCTGAGAGATTCGCGTGCTGATCCGACTCCTGCGAGCCCACCTGGGCCCGTACACCAGACCGATCTCGGTTCTGGTGCTGCTGCAGCTGATCCAGACCATCGCCACCCTCTACCTGCCCACCCTGAACGCCGACATCATCGACAACGGCGTCATCAAGGGTGACACCACCTACATCCTGCAGACCGGCGGGATCATGCTGGCGGTGACGCTGGCGCAGGTGGTGTGCGCCATCGGCGCGGTCTACTTCGGTGCGCGCACCGCGATGGCGCTCGGCCGCGACATGCGTGCCTCGGTCTTCGCCCGGGTGCAGTCCTTCTCGGCCCGCGAGGTCGGCCAGTTCGGCGCCCCCTCACTGATCACCCGCAGCACCAACGACGTCCAGCAGGTCCAGATGCTGGTGCTGATGACGTTCACCATGATGATCTCGGCGCCGATCATGTGCGTCGGCGGCATCATCATGGCGCTGCGGCAGGACGTGCCGCTGTCCACCCTGCTGGTCGCCATCGTGCCGGTGCTCGGCATCGTGATCGGACTGATCGTCAGCCGGATGCGGCCGCTGTTCCGCTCGATGCAGGAGCGCATCGACACGGTCAACCGGGTGCTGCGCGAGCAGATCACCGGCCTGCGGGTGATCCGCGCGTTCGTCAAGGACACCCACGAGCGCCGCCGCTTCGACACCGCCAACGAGCAGCTGACCGACACCGCGGTCCGCGTCGGCAAGCTGATGGCGCTGATGTTCCCGCTGGTGATGATGGTGGTGAACATCTCCAGCGTCGCCGTGATGTGGTTCGGCGCGCACCGGATCGACAGCGGCGGGATGCAGATCGGCGCGCTCACCGCGTTCCTCAGCTACCTGATGCAGATCCTGATGTCGGTGATGATGGCCACCTTCATGTTCATGATGGTGCCCCGCGCCGAGGTCTGCGCCGAGCGCATCCAGGAGGTGCTGGACACCGAGACCACCGTGCTCCCGCCGCTGGCCCCGGTCCGCGAGCTGCGCCGGAGCGGGTTCCTGGAGCTGCGCGACGCCGAGTTCCGCTACCCGGGCGCCGAGTCCGCGGTGCTGCGCAACGTCAGCCTGAGCGCCCGTCCGGGCGAGACCACCGCCATCATCGGCAGCACCGGCAGCGGCAAGACCACCCTGCTCACGCTGATCCCCCGGCTCTCCGACGCCACCGACGGCAGCGTGCTGGTCGACGGCGTCGACGTCCGCGACCTCGACCCGGCACTGCTCGCGAAGACCGTCGGCCTGGTCCCGCAGAAGCCCTACCTGTTCACCGGCACCGTCGCCAGCAACCTCCGCTACGGCAACCCGGACGCCACCGACGAGGAACTGTGGGCCGCGCTGGAGACCGCGCAGGCCAGGGACTTCGTCTCGGCGCTGCCCGAGGGGCTGGACGCGCCGATCGCCCAGGGCGGCACCAACGTCTCCGGCGGGCAGCGCCAGCGGCTGGCCATCGCCCGGCTGCTGGTCCGCCGTCCGGAGATCTACCTCTTCGACGACTCCTTCTCCGCCCTGGACTACGCCACCGACGCGCGACTGCGCGCGGCGCTGTCCCAGGAGACCGCCGACGCCACCGTGGTCATCGTGGCCCAGCGGGTCAGCACCATCCGCGACGCCGACCGGATCATCGTCCTGGACGAGGGCCACGTGGTCGGCACCGGCACCCACCACGAGTTGATGGACAGCAACGACACCTACCGAGAGATCGTCCTCTCCCAGCTCACCGAGGAGGAGGCGGCATGAGCAACTCCCAGGAGCCCACGGCCGAGAAGCCCGTCGCCGCGCCCAGGCGCGGACCGGCGCCGGCCCTCGGCCCGGCCCGGATGATGGGCGGTCAGCCCACCGAGAAGTCCCTGAACTTCAAGGCCTCGGGCAAGCGCGTCCTCGGCCTGCTGCGCCCCGAACGCGCCCTGATGGCCGCGGTGCTGGCGCTGGCCGCAGTCAGCGTCACCCTGTCGGTGATCGGCCCCAAGATCCTCGGCCACGCCACCGACCTGATCCTGTCCGGAGTCTTCGGACGGCACGTGCCGTCCGGGGTCAGCCAGGCCCAGGCGGTCGCCGCGCTGCGGGCCAAGGGCGAGACCAAGCAGGCCGACCTGCTCGCCTCGATGCACATCACCCCCGGCCACGGCATCGACTTCCACGCCGTCGGCACGGTGCTGCTCTGGGTGCTGGCGATCTACGTCTTCTCCGGCCTCTGCGGCATCGTCCAGGCCCGCACCGCCAACCGCGCGCTGAACCGCGCCGTGAAGCGGCTGCGGACCGACGTCGAGGAGAAGATCGGCCGGCTGCCGCTGAGCTACTTCGACCAGCAGCCGCGCGGCGAGGTGCTGAGCCGGGTCACCAACGACATCGACAACATCGGCCAGACCCTGCAGCAGACCTTCAGCCAGGTCGTCGCCTCGCTGCTGACCATCGTCGGCGTGCTGACGATGATGTTCTACATCTCCTGGATGCTCGCCCTGATCGCGCTGATCAGCATCCCGGCGTCGGCGATCGTCGCCGCCAAGGTCGGCAAGCGGGCGCAGCCGCAGTTCGTCGCCCAGTGGAAGACCACCGGCAAGCTGAACGCCCACATCGAGGAGATGTACAGCGGGCACGCGCTGGTCAAGGTCTTCGGCCGGCAGGAGGAGTCGGCGGAGCTGTTCCGCGAGCAGAACGAGAAGCTCTACGCCTCCAGCTTCAAGGCGCAGTTCATCTCCGGCCTGATCCAGCCCTGCATGATGTTCATCGGCAACATCAACTACGTGCTGGTGGCGGTGGTCGGTGGTCTGCGGGTGGCCTCCGGCGCGCTGTCCATCGGTGACGTGCAGGCGTTCATCCAGTACTCGCGGCAGTTCAGCCAGCCGCTGACCCAGGTCGCCAGCATGGCCAACCTGATGCAGTCCGGGGTGGCCTCGGCCGAGCGGGTCTTCGAGCTGCTGGACGCGCCGGAGCAGGAGCCCGACCCGGTCGAGCCGCTGCGCCCCGAGATCCTGCGCGGCGAGGTCGTCTTCGAGCACGTGGCGTTCCGCTACGACGTGGACAAGCCGCTGATCGAGGACCTCTCGCTGACCGCCGAGCCCGGCCACACCGTCGCCATCGTCGGCCCCACCGGCGCGGGCAAGACCACCCTGGTGAACCTGCTGATGCGGTTCTACGAGGTCACCGGCGGCCGGATCACCCTGGACGGGGTGGACGTGGCCCGGATGTCCCGCGAGGAACTGCGGGCCGGCATCGGCATGGTGCTGCAGGACACCTGGCTCTTCGGCGGCACCATCGCCGAGAACATCGCCTACGGGCGGGAGGGGGCCACCCGCGAGGAGGTCGTCGCGGCGGCGAGGGCCGCACACGTCGACCGCTTCGTGCGCACCCTGCCGGACGGGTACGACACCGTCATCGACGACGAGGGCACCGGGGTCAGCGCCGGCGAGAAGCAGCTGATCACCATCGCCCGGGCGTTCCTGGCGGAGCCGTCCATCCTGGTCCTGGACGAGGCCACCAGCTCGGTCGACACCCGCACCGAGGTGCTGATCCAGCGCGCCATGGCCACCCTGCGCAGCGGCCGCACCGCGTTCGTCATCGCACACCGGCTGTCGACCATCCGCGACGCCGACACCATCCTGGTGATGGAGAACGGCGCGATCGTGGAGCAGGGCACGCACAGCGAGCTGCTCGCCGCGTCGGGCGCCTACGCCCGGCTCTACGAGGCCCAGTTCGCCCAGGCGGTCGCCGAGGTCGACTGACCCGCCGGGGCGGCCGAACCCCGCCCCGAAGCGCGACACCGGCCGCGCGAACGGCCCCGCACCGAGGTGGTGCGGGGCCGTTCGCGTACCCGGTCCGTGCTTCCTTCCGCTTCCGGCTGCTTCAGACTGTTTCCGGCTGCTTCGGGCCGCTTCGGGCTGCCTAGTTGGCGCTGCGGAGGGCGGCCCAGGTGTTGACGCCGACCTGGCCGTCGACCTGCAGCCCCTTGGCGGTCTGGAACTGCTCGACGGCGGTCCGGGTGTCCGGGCCGAACTGGCCGTCCACCCCGGAGGCGCCGACGCTGTAGCCGCGATGGGTGAGCAGGCACTGCAGCTCGACCACCCGGCTGTTGTTCTGCCCGTAGTCGGTCTCCGTGTTGCCCGAGTAGTACTGGCAGGCCTGGTCCCAGGCGGGCGGACCGGCCGGGCTGGGGGTCGGCCTGGGGGTCGGCGGCGGCGCGGCCGGGCCGCCGGCCGGGGTGGACGCGGGAGCGCCGCCCGGAGCACCCGTCCTGCCGGGGGCGCCCGGCTGCGGAGCGCCCGCCTTACCGCTCGGCTGAGCGCCGGGGGCGACGCTGCTCGCGGACGCGCTCGCGCTGGGACTGCCGCTCGCGGACGCCGAGCTGCCGGTGGAGGCCGAAGCTGAGGCGGAGGGTCCGAGTGAACCGCCGAATCCGCCGCCCTGCCCGGCCGCCGAGGCGGTTCCGTCGCCCGGGCTGCTGCCGGCGGTCACCGTCCGCTGCGGGGACGAGCCGGCCAGCAGCACCGTGACCGTGGCGATGGCCGCCACCGCGGCGACCGCGCCGCCGATCAGCCAGGCGTTGCGCCGCCGCTGCGGGCGCCCGGCCGGACCGGGCAGCGGGACACCGGCGGCGGGCGGCATCGGTACGCCCACGCCCATGCCGACCCCGGGCAACTGCGCCACCGTCGGCAGCGTCCGGTAGGAGCCGGAGCCGGAGGGCGAGCCCGGGGTGGGGGTCGGCAGTGGGGCCGGCAGCGGCGTGGCGGTCTCGGTCGGGGCCGGGTAGCCCGCTCCGACCGGCTTCGGGCCCGCACCACCGAGCAGCACGGTGTGCTGGACGGGATCCGGGCCGGCCTGCACCCCCAGCGGCAACTGCTGGACGGACAGCGCGACCTGAACCCGGCTCATGATCTCGCCGCTGAGCGTCTCGGACCAGGGCGCCGCCACCTGGCGGGGCATCGCCGCCCCGACCACCTCGGCGGGGGTCGGCCGCTGCTCCGCGTCCTTGTCCAGGCAGGCGGCGATGAGCAGGGCCAGGTCGGCGTCGATCCCGGCGACCCGGGCCAGCACCTCCTCCTTGGGCGGCTCGAACGCCACCCGGTGCAGCACGTCGACGCTGGTCCCGTCGCCGAAGGGGGCGTTCCCGGTGAGCGCGTAGGCCAGGACCGAACCGAGCGCGAAGACGTCCGAGGAGATGGCCACCGGCAGCCCCCTGACCTGTTCCGGCGACATGTAGGCGGGCGTCCCGACCTGCTGTCCGGTGGTGGTGATGGCGCTGGTGTCGGCGGCCTGGGAGATGCCGAAGTCGATCACCCGGGAGCCGTCCGCGCCGAGGATCACGTTCGACGGCTTCACATCGCGGTGCACCACCCCGACCCGCTCCATCGCGCCCACCGCCTGGCCGAGGTCGGCGGCGAGGCGCCAGGTCGCGGCGGCGTCCAGCGGGCCGTGGGTCCTGACCGCGTCGGAGAGGTTGAGGCCGGGTATGTAGTCGGTGGCCATCCAGAGCAGATCGCCGTCGAAGCCGGTGCCGAGCAGCACCGCCGCCTGCTCCCCGCTCACCCGGGCCAGGGCCGCCGCCTCGCGCTCGAAGCGCAGCCGGAACTGCGCGTCGTCGGCGTACTCCGGGCGGATCACCTTGACCGCGGCCAGGCCGGGGGCACCGGCGGCGTCGCGGCCGAGGTAGATCCGGCCCATCCCGCCACCGCCGAGCAGGGCGATGATCCGGAACGGTCCGACCTGCCGCGGGTCGACGGCACGCAGTGGCACCGCGCCAAGGCGGTCCAGACCCGTGCTCGCGAAGACGCGCGGATCGGAGAGCGGCGGTGGGTACTGCTGCATGGGACGACCCGGCTTCCTCGTGTGACAGGTGGGGCGTCGGGAGATTACCGCAATCGTTCAAAGGTTCGTGTCGACTGTCGGCATGTCAGGAGTTCGCGTAGCGGGTCGGCGGGAGTCCGACCACGGCGGTGAAGTCGCGGCTCAGGTGCGCCTGGTCGGAGTAGCCGAGGTCGGTGGCCAGCACCACCCAGTCAACGGCGCCGCCCCGCGCGTCCGCGCGCTGTGCGGCCTCCTGCAGCCGGGCCCGGCGCAGCACCCACTTGGGGCCCGCGCCCACGTACTCGGCGAACAGCCGCTGCAGGGTCCGTACCGACACCCCGCAGCGCTCGGCGAGCTGCTCCACCCGCACCAGGGTGTGGTCGCCGGTGGCCAGCGCCACCATCGCGGCGACCTCCACGGCCTGATGATCCGGCCGGGTATCCGGCAGGGGCAGCCGGGCCAGCAGGAACTCCTCGGCCAGCGCCGCCATCGCGGCGGAGTCGTCCAGGGCCAGGATCTGACGCCCCGTCTCCTCGACCCCGAGCAGCCGGGCATCCTCCGGGCCGGCGTGTTCTGAGCCGGGGTCGAAGACCTCGGTCGCGGGCAGCACCCGGTCGGCCAGTTCCTGCACCGGCCGTCCCCAGAACGGGTGGAAGCCACCTGGGTGGAACTTCACCCCCAGCACCTGGCCGCAGCCCTCCAGCCGGCGGACGAACAACCCCCGGTCCACTCCGTAGACGGCGGGGCGGGGCTCCTCGAAGACGAGGTGCACATTGGGGTGCGCAAGCACCTTCTGCTCGTACGGCGGCTGTCCGCGCAGATCCCAGCGGACGCGCCAGTGGTACGCCACGAACGGGGCGAGCGCCGCCGACGGCTGGACCGTGTCGAGCTGGAAGCGTCCGGCCGCCCCCTGTGGGTGCAGCACACCGCGGGGGGATTCCGCGCTGGTCATGGGCCCGATTGTAAGCTGTCGCGTTTCTTCAAGACAGCGGAGCGGGGCGGGCTTAGCGTGGCCGCATGACCAATCTTCTTCCCCAGCTGGCCGCTGCCGCCGACGAGGTCTCCCGGGTCGCGCGCGGGGTCACCGCCGAGCAGTTGTCCAGTCCCACCCCCGACACCGAGTGGGACGTCAGTACCCTCGTCAACCATCTGGTGCTGTGGACCTCGTACAACTTCGAGCTGCGGGCAAGCGGCGAGTCCGCGTCCGAGGAACTGCAGAAGCGCGACTTCGCGTCCGCCCCCGACTGGGCCGAGGACTATGTGAAGCACCTGGACCAGGCGCTGGTGGCCTGGTCGGAGCCGTCCGTGTGGGAACGCGAGGTGGACATGGGCGGCTCGTCGATGCCCGCCGCCGCGGTGGCCGGGATGATCCTGCTGGAACTGGTGCTGCACGGCTGGGAGCTGGCCGTGGCCACCGGACAGGAGTTCCGGGTGCCGGGTGCGGTCGACGCGGCGACGCTCGGCCTGGTCGAGGAGTACGCGGAGATGTACCGGCAGTACCAGGGCTTCGCCGAGGCGCTGCCGGTGCCAGCGGACAGCACCATGTTCGACCGGGCGCTGGCCCTGTCCGGCCGCGACCCGAACTGGTCGCCCGCCTGACCTCGCCCGACCTCGCCCGATGTCGACAGGGCGCCCTCCGGTGGTCCGGAGGGCGCCCTGTCGGTACCGCGCTCGCGCCGCAGTCCTACTTCTTCTTCTCGGACGGGGCGTCGGCGTCGGTGGACAGCGCGGCGATGAAGGCCTCCTGCGGGACCTCCACGCGGCCGACCATCTTCATCCGCTTCTTGCCCTCCTTCTGCTTCTCCAGCAGCTTCCGCTTACGGGAGATGTCACCGCCGTAGCACTTGGCCAGCACGTCCTTGCGGATCGCGCGGACCGTCTCACGGGCGATGACGCGCGAGCCGATGGCGGCCTGGATCGGCACCTCGAACTGCTGGCGCGGGATCAGCTTCTGCAGCTTCCCGGCCATCATCACGCCGTAGTTGTAGGCCTTGTCCTTGTGGACCACGGCGGAGAAGGCGTCCACCGCGTCACCGTGCAGCAGGATGTCGACCTTCACCAGGTCGGCGGCCTGCTCGCCGATGGGCTCGTAGTCGAAGGAGCCGTAGCCACGGGTCTTGGACTTCAGGTTGTCGAAGAAGTCGAAGACGATCTCCGCGAGCGGCAGGGTGTAGCGCAGCTCGACCCGGTCCTCGGAGAGGTAGTCCATCCCCTGCAGGTTGCCGCGCCGGGCCTGGCACAGCTCCATGATCGCGCCGACGAACTCGTTGGGGGCGAGGATGGTGCCGCGCACGACCGGCTCGTTCACCTCGGTGATCTTGCCGCCGGGGAACTCACTGGGGTTGGTGACGGTGATCTCGCTGCCGTCCTCCATCACCACGCGGTAGACCACGTTGGGGGCGGTGGAGATCAGGTCGAGGTTGAACTCGCGCTCCAGCCGCTCGCGGATGATCTCCAGGTGCAGCAGCCCGAGGAAGCCGCAGCGGTAGCCGAAGCCCAGCGCGACCGAGGTCTCCGGCTCGTAGACCAGGGCGGCGTCGTTGAGGCGCAGCTTGTCCAGGGCGTCGCGGAGCAGCGGGTAGTCGGAGCCGTCCAGCGGGTAGAGACCGGAGAACACCATCGGACGCGGGTCCTTGTAGCCGCCCAGCGCCTCGGTCGCACCCTTGTGCATCGAGGTGATGGTGTCACCGACCTTGGACTGCCGGACGTCCTTCACCCCGGTGATGATGTAGCCGACCTCGCCGACACCCAGGCCGTCGGCGACCTTGGGCTCCGGGGAGATGACACCGATCTCCAGCAGCTCGTGGGTGGCGCCGGTGGACATCATCGCGATCCGCTCGCGCTTGGTCAGCTCACCGTCGACCACTCGGACGTAGGTGACCACGCCGCGGTAGGTGTCGTAGACCGAGTCGAAGATCATCGCGCGGGCGGGCGCGTTCTTGACCCCGACCGGGGCGGGCACCCGCTTGACCACCTCGTCCAGGATCGCCTCGACACCGAGACCGCTCTTGGCACTGGCCAGCAGCACGTCCTCCGGCTCGCAGCCGATGATGCGGGCGAGCTCCTCGGAGTACTTCTCCGGCTGGGCGGCCGGAAGGTCGATCTTGTTCAGCACCGGGATGATGGTGAGGTCGTTCTCCAGCGCCAGGTAGAGGTTGGCCAGGGTCTGCGCCTCGATGCCCTGGGCCGCGTCCACCACCAGGAGCGTGCCCTCGCAGGCCGCCAGCGAGCGGGAGACCTCATAGGTGAAGTCGACGTGCCCCGGCGTGTCGATCATGTTGAGGATGTGCGTCGTGCCCTGGTTCTCGCCCGTGAGCGGGGCCCAGGGCAGGCGCACCGCCTGCGACTTGATGGTGATGCCGCGCTCGCGCTCGATGTCCATCCGGTCGAGGTACTGCGCGCGCATCTGCCTGGGGTCGACCACGCCGGTGATCTGCAGCATCCGGTCGGCGAGCGTGGACTTGCCGTGGTCGATGTGGGCGATGATGCAGAAGTTGCGGATCAGCGCCGGGTCGGTGCGGCTGGGCTGCGGAACGTTGACGGGAGAGGCGGGCACTCAGGGTCCAAAGGTGTCGAGTGGCTGGAGCGGGACTCCACGCACGCCCGCGCGACAGCGCGTGTGCGGGTTGTTCCGCCTATCGTCCCACGAGCAGGGGCCTCGCCGCTCATGCGCTCCGCCGGGTGCCCTGGTGGCGACACGATGGCGCCCCGGTGGCGGCTCGGTGTGTCGGCGCCGGGACGTGACCGCGGCGGGATCGCCGCCGTTCGTCGCGCCGGCCCGTCCGCGGCCCGACGGCGCCGTCGATTGGGCCGGGCGAATCAGCCCTGGTAGCCTGGGTCACCGTGTCTGCGATACCGCATGCCCTCGGGCCGGCGGTGCGGCGGGCACGACATTCTGTTCCAACCAATCAGACTGAGGCTCTTTCGTGGCGAACATCAAGTCCCAGATCAAGCGCATCAAGACCAACGAGAAGGCTCGTCAGCGCAACAAGGCTGTCAAGTCCGCGCTGAAGACCGCGGTCCGCAAGGCCCGTGAGGCCATGGAGGCGGGCGACGTCGAGAAGGCCACCGCGCTGACCCGCGAGGCCACCAAGAAGCTCGACAAGGCCGTCAGCAAGGGTGTCATCCACAAGAACCAGGCCGCCAACAAGAAGTCGGCGCTCTCCGCTCGCGCTGCCGGTCTCCAGGGCTGACCTTCCTCTCTGTCCTGCGCGCATCCCTGCGTCGTTCCGACGCCTGGATGTGCACGGCCTTGATGCACACCGCCGGAGCGGATAAGCGGTCCCTCTCAACCGCACCGATCCGGCCCCCGCACGGACCACGCCCGGCCCTCTACCCGGGCTCCGTGCAGGATCACGCGCCACAGCGGCCTGCGTTCGCCACGCCTGCGGTCTCCGGACCGTAGTTCCTCGGCCGCAGTGGTGCTCATACGGCGAAAAGCCTCGCGCAGACCCCCGACCTCACCGGTCGGGGGTCTCGTCGTTTTCCGGACCCTGTCGGCGGAGCACCCGACCGGGGTGCTGGGTGCTCGGTGCTGAGTGCTGAGTGCTCGGTGCTCAGCGTTGGGAGCGGGCGGCGCGGGCGACCGCGACCACGCACTGCTCCAGCGCGTACGCGGGGTCGCCCGAGCCGCCCTTGACAGCGGCGTCGGCCTCGGCGATGGCCGTCAGCGCGGCGGCGACACCGTCCCCGCTCCAGCCGCGCAGCTGCTGCCGCACCCGGTCGATCTTCCACGGCGGCATGCCGAGCTCGCGGGCCAGGTCTCCAGGGCGCATGCCACGGTCGGCGGTGGCCACCCGTCCGATCGCGCGCACCCCCGAGGCGAGCGCGAAGACGATCCCGGTCGGCTTCTCCCCCACCGCCAGCGCCCAGCGCAGCTGGCCCAGGGCCTCGGCGGTGCGGCCGGTCACCGCCAGGTCCGCGACCTGGAATCCGGAGGACTCGGCGCGGCCGGTGTAGTAGCGGGCGACGACGGTCTCGTCGATGGTGCCCTCGGTGTCGGCGGCGAGCTGGCTGCAGGCGGAGGCGAGCTCGCGCAGGTCGCTGCCGACGGCGTCGAGCAGCGCCCGGCAGGCGTCCTCGGTCGCCGAGCGGCCGGTGACCCGGAACTCGGCCTTGACGAAGGCCAGCTTCTCGGCCGGCTTGGTGAGCTTGGGGCAGACGACCTCACGGGCGCCGTTCTTCCGCGCCGCGTCCAGCAGGCCCTTGCCCTTGGCGCCACCGGCGTGGACCAGTACCAGGATCACCTCGGGGGCCGGGTCGTCCAGGTACGCCTTGACGTCCTTGACGACGTCGGCGGCGAGGTCCTGGGCGGCGCGGACCACGATGACCTTGCGCTCCGAGAACAGCGACGGGCTGGTCAGCTCGCTGAGCATGCCCGGCTGCAGTGTGCCCGGCTGCAGGTCCCGCACGTCGGCGTCCGGATCCGCCTGCCGGGCGGCGGCGGTGGTCTGCGCGACCACGCGGTCGAGCAGCAGCTCCTCCTGGCCGACCACGATCGTCAGCGGGGAGAGCAGGTCGTCACTGGGTTTCCTGGCCATCGCCCGCCAGCCTATCGGCCGACACCGACAGTCCGTCCCCGCAGGCGTGGTGCGGCCCGCCCCACCAGGCGTGGTGCGGCCGCTATTCCAGCCAGCCCTCGTGCTCGGCGGCGAGGGCGTCGAGCACGGCCCCGCTGAGCCCGTCCGGCAGCGGGTCGTGCAGGACGACCAGCCACTGCGCGTCCTCGGCGTCGTCCTCCCCGGCCAGCGCCTCCCGGTGCAGCTCGGGTTCGGGCAGGCCAGGATGCCGCTCGGCGAGCTGCTCCGCGACCGCCTCGGCGGCGTCGCGATCGGGCAGGACCAGAACGTAGGGATCATTCACGGTGGGGTCGTCGTTGTGCACACCGGCATTATCGACGCCGGGCGGTCAGGCCCGGGCCGGGAGCACCATCAGGGCCGGTCCGGTGATCCACGGGAACCGCTGGTCCAGCGGTATCTCGACCCGCTCGGTCACCGGCTGCCTGCGGCCGCCGCGCCCGGGCTGGAGGATCGGCGGACGCGCGTCGTCGAGGTCCAGGGCCTCCGCGCAGCGACCACGCCGCATCAGCCCGACACGCCGCGACTCCTGGTACGGGCAGGCCACCTGGTGAGCGGGGTGCTGGTCGAAGGCGTCGGGGTAGCTGTCGGGCGGGGTGCCACCGCCGTCCGGAAGCAGGTCCGGGCCGGTGGCCAGGAAGGCGCCCAGCTCGGCCAGGGTGCGGATCTCGGCGAGCGGTACCGGCGCGCCGCAGCTCGGGCAGGGCCCGAGCAGGAAGAAGGACTCGTCGTCGTAGAGCGGGTCCAGGTAGGTGAAGGTGTAACCGCGCCTTGGGTCGTCCGGGTCGGCGACGCGCAGGGTCAGCGGTTCCAGCGGCAGCGAACGGCGGGGCCGGGTGCGGTCCGGCCGCACCAGCTGCGGATCGACGCCGAGCAGGGCCGCCAACTGTCCGATGACGCGGGCGATGTCGACGTCGGTGTCGAGCCGGTACGACTCGTGGACCCGGTGCTCCTGTGCCACCCGGTACGCGGCTGCGGCGCGGTCGGCGATGCTCACGGTGCTGGTGCCTCCTTGCGGGACGGTTCTGTTCTGACGGACCGGCGGCCGGGGGGGGGCCCCGGGGGCCCGGGCCCCCCCCCGGGCGGGCCCGGGGGGGGGGGGGGGGGGGCGGCCGGGGGGGGGGGGGGGGGGGGGGGGGGGGTGCGCGGGGGGGGGGGGCGGGGGGGGGGGGGGGGGCGGGGGCCCCCGCACGGCTCGGCCCGGTGTGGTGCCGGTGGCTACTGCACCTGCTGACCGCGCGGCTTCCGGGCAGCTGCTGACGCTGCGACTACTGCAGCGGCGACTACTGCGGCAGCGACCAGGTCTGGTTGGTCTGGTTGGTGCCGCAGGGCCAGATCTCCAGCCGGGTGCCGTCGGCGGCACTGCCACCGGTGGCGTCCAGGCAGTCGCCGGAGTGCGGGTTGGTCAGGTTGCCGTTCTGGGCGTAGCTCCACTGCTGGCCCGCCGAGCCGGTACAGCTGCTCAGGTCGACGGCGGTGCCGGCCGCGGTGGCCGCGCCGGGGACGTCCAGGCACTTGCCGAGGACCTGGACGGTGCCGTCGCCGGGCAGCGTCCACTGCTGGTTGGGGTTGCCGGTGCAGCCCCAGAGGATGATCGGGTTGCCGTTGGCGGTGCCGCTGCCGGAGTCGTCGACGCACTGCCCGTTCGCGCCGGTGACCTGGCCGCGATCGACGGTCCCGCCGCAGCCCGCGCTGGGTGTCACCCGGTAGAGGGCGGTGCCGTGCGCGGGGATCTGCGCGGTGATGGTGCCGGTGGTGCTGGACGTGGCCCCGGTCCAGAGGTCCTGGGCCGAGTAGCTGCAGCCCGAGCCGCCGGTGAAGCCGACGGCGGCGGTCGTGGTGCCGGCGGTGACCGTGGAACCGCTCCGGTTCAGGATCGCGACGGCGCGGTCGCCGTTGGCGAGCGGCCTGGTCAGCACGTCCTCCGAGCCGTTCTGGGAGACCACGTAGCCGGGAGAGCCCAGCGGGTCCTGGTCGACGGCGATCACCCGGGTGTTGCCGAGGGCGGCGATCGAGGCGGCCGACAGGCTGCTCACATCGTCACTCATGATCATCGGTGAGCCCATGGTGGCCCACAGCGAGATCTGGCTCTGCGACTCGGCGGCCGTCAGCCCGGAGTCGCCGGCTATCAGGAAGTCCGGGTCGTTCCAGTTCCCCGGACTCTCATAGCGGTGGATCGGGTTGTTGTAGCCGTAGTTGGTCAGCACGCTGTTCCAGCGGCTGGTATTCGGGGCCGAGGAGTCGTACGTCTGGATGTCCGAACCCTCGCGCCACAGCTGGCCGTACTGCCCGACCCAGCCGAGGACGGTGTCCCAGTCCGTGGTGCCCTCGAAGTAGGCCGGGGCCGACTCGGAGAAGACGATGTCCCGGCCCGAGTTCTTCAGCGCCTGGGACATCTGCGAGTACGCCGACCGGTAGGTCTGCTCCTCGGTCTGGCCGCTGACACTCGGCAGGTTGCAGCCGTCCAGCTTGAGGTAGTCGACGCCCCAGGACGCGAAGAGGTCGGCGTCCTGCGTCCAGTGGTCCCAACTGCCCGCGTAACCGCCGCAGGTGCTGGTCCCCGCGTCCTCGTAGATGCCGAACTTCAGGCCCCTGGCGTGCAGGTAGGAGCCGACGTAGGCCATGCCGTCCGGGAACAGGCCCGGGTCGGCCACCAGGTTGCCGGAGGAGTCGCGCGCGGTCTTCATCCAGCAGTCGTCGATGGTGACCGTGGTGTAGCCCTTCGCGGCAAGGCCGGAGGAGACCAGCGCCTGGGCGTTCTGCAGGATCGTGGCCTCGTTGTAGCCGCACTGGTAGTGGGCCCAGTCGTTCCAGCCCATCGGCGGCGTCACCGCCAGTGCCGCGCCGTCCCCGGAGGTGGCGGTGGTCGAGGCCGAGGCGGCCGGTGCGGCGGCGGCGCCACCGGCGAGCAGGACCAGTGCCAGCGCGACGGTGGACGCCGCCGCGGTGACGGACCTTGAGCGCGGCCTGCCCCGATCACGGACGAAGGACATCGTGGTTCCTTTCGACTTGCGGCAGAGAACAGTTGAGGGACTGCCAGGGCGCACGAGCAGCAGGCGCGCGGGTCGGCGCGCAGACCGGTTCAGCGTGGACGTGTCAGACAGTAGATGCGCAGGAGTGCATAAACAAGGGTCAAACATGATTAGAAATGCAGATCGATCCACTCAATCAAACAATAGTGAGCAATGAGCCTTCAATGCCGGTGCTGATCACCCGCTGCGGTCAGCTCGCTCAGCGCGGTCTGGTGGCCACGGCCAGGCCTTCGGTACCGTCGGTGCCGGCCGGCTCGTCCAGCACGGCGAGGTCGCCCTGCTGGTCGGTACGCAGCACGGTGGTGCCGAGGGAGTGCAGCAGACCGAGGGTGGACGGGGCGGGGTGGCCGTAGGAGTTGTCGATCCCGCAGGAGATCAGGGCGACGCGCGGCGCCAGGGCCCGGATCAACTCGACGTCCTGCTTGGCCGATCCGTGGTGCGCGACCTTGAGCAGGTCCAGGTGGCGCAGCGCCGGATAGCCGGAGAGGTGGGCGAGCAGACGGGACTGGGCGGGTGGTTCCAGGTCGCCGAGGAAGGCCATCCGCAGATGAGGGGTGGTCAGCAGCAGGGTGACGCTGGCGTTGTTCGGGCCCGGCGTGCCCAGGTCCAGCGGCCCGTCGGGCCAGAGCACCTGCCAGTGCAGGTCGCCGAGGGTACGGCGTTCGCCGGGGCTGGAGTGCAGCAGTGGGACGTCCGCCGCCGCGGCCCATCGGCGCACCTTCGCCCACTCGCCGGCCGGTTCCTCGTCGGGGGTGGTCTCGATGGCGCCGACCTCGCGGTCGTGCAGCACGCCGGGCACGCCCTCGACGTGGTCGGCGTGCAGATGGGTGAGCAGTAGCAGGGCGACCCGGGTGACGTCGAGCCGGCGCAGGCACTGGTCGACGCTGTGCGGGTCGGGTCCGGCGTCGATGACCAGGGCCGCCCCCGCGGCCGAGCCGGGCGAGACCACCAGGGCGTCGCCCTGCCCCACGTCGCAGGCGACCACCCGCCAGTGCGGCGGCGGCCAGCCGGTGACCATACGCGTGAGCGGTGCCGGTCGGAGCAGTAGCGCGAGCAGCGCCAGGCAGAGCGGGATCACCACCCAGCGGTGTCGCAGCACCGGCAGGCAGGCAACCGCCGCACAGGTGGACGCGGTCAGCAGCAGCGCGCCGGTCCAGCCACCCGGCCAGCCCACCTCGGCGCCGGGCAGATCGGCGGCACGCCGGGCCAGCCAGGCGATCCAGGCGGCCGGGACGGATGCCAGCCGGGCAATGACGACCGCGGCGGGCAGGGAGAACGGCGCCGCGGCGAGGGCCGCGAAGCCGAGCAGGGTGGCCGGGGCCACCGCGATCTCCGCGAGCAGGTTGCAGGGGATGGCGACCAGGCTGACCCGGGCCGCCTTGAGGACCAGCAGCGGCCCGCAGACCGCCTGGGCCGCCGCCGCGCAGGCGACGGCCTCGGCGAGTCGGCGCGGCCAGCCGCGCCGGACCAGGCCGGCGGTCCAGCGCGGACCGAGGGTCAGCAGCCCGCCCGTGGCCAGGGCGGAGAGCGCGAACCCGTAGGAACGGGACAGCCAGGGGTCGATGAGAACCAGCAGCATCGTGGCGCCCGCGAGGGCGGACAACGCCGGTGCCCGGCGTCCGGTGGCCAGCGCCAGCAGCATGATCAGGCCGGTGGCCGCGGCACGCAGCACGCTGGGGTCCGGGCGGCAGAGGATGACGAAGCCGACGGTCGCCGCCACCCCGCCCACCGCGGTGACCCGGAGCGGCAGCCCCAGCCGAGCCGCGATGCCACCGCGTTCGGGGGTACGCGAGCGGGCCGCCACCCCGATCAGCAGGACCAGCACCACGCTGAGGTTGGCGCCCGACACCGCGGTGATGTGGGCGAGGTCGGTGGCCAGGAAGGCCTCGTCCAGGTCCGGCGGGATCCGGCTGGTGTCCCCGACGACCACTCCCGGCAGCAGGGCGCGCGGGTCCGGCGCGAGCCCGTCGGTGGCGCGGCGCAGCCCGGCGCGCAGCACCCCGGCCGCGCGCTGCAACACCACGGGCGGCGCGAGGAGTTGCGGCGGCGCTCGGCCGTAGAGCACGGCGGCGACGTCGTCGCCCGCCCGCGCGGGTCCCAGCCGGGCGGTGGTGGCCACCCGGGTGGACGGGAGCAGCGGCAGCCAGCGGGCGGCGTCCGGACCGCTCGCGACCACGACCACGGGCGTTCTGGTCCTGGTCGTGCCGACGCGGTCGATGGTCGCCCGCAGCACGACGAAGGCGGTGGAGGCGGATGTCCCCTCACGGGGATCCCGGGTGACGGTCAGTTCAACCGGAACGGTGGCCTGCCGGCGGGCGAGGTCCGGAACCGGGCCCCGGCGCAGGTCGGCGGTGCCGAGGGTGGTCGCGGACGCTGCCGCGCAGGCGCTGAGCAGCAGACCGGCGAGGGATCTCCGGAGCGGCCGCCGCGCGTGCCGCAGCAGGGCGGCAGCGGCGAGGAAGCAGAGCAGGGCGGTGCCGAGTACCCACGGCTGGGCGCGACCGCCGAGGCCGAGCAGGGTGGCCGAGGTCCCCCAGGCCACCAGCGCCGGTCCGACCAGCCGCAGGTCCTGCGGCTGCCGCGGTGAGGGTGGCGCCGACGGTGCCGACGCGGATGTGCGGGCGGGCGGAGGCAGCGGCTGAGCATGCCGTGCCTTCGAGGGCGGCGCGGGTGGCGACGCAGGCGGGAGCGAGGGCGGCGACGCAGGCGGGAGCGGGTGCAGCGCGGGCGGGGGCGCGAGCGCGGGTGGCGTTGTGGGCGGGAGCGGGTGCAGCAAGGGCGGCGACGCAGGCGGGAGCGAGGGCGGCGACGCGGGCGGGGGTGGCGACGCAGGCGGGAGCAGGTGCAGCGCGGGCGGCGACGCGAGCGCGGGTGTGGGTGGTGGGACGGGCGGGGGCGGGGATTCGGGCGGGGGCGGGGGCATGGGGAGCGGCCTCTCTCAGGGGCGGAGCAGGGCGCGGAGGTCCTGGAGGCGGCGTTCACCGAAGCCGCTCACCTGTTTGAGCTGGTCGAGGGAGGTGAAGCCGCCGTGCTGGTCCCGGTACTGGATGATGCGCTGGGCCAGGACGGGACCGACGCCGGGCAGGGCGTCGAGTTGCTGGGCCGTCGCCGCGTTGAGGCTGAGCGGACCGGACGCGACGGCCGGGGCGCCCGCCGCCCCCGGTGGCGCACCGACGACGATCTCCTCGCCGTCGTTGAGCAGCCGGGCCTGGTTGATACCGGTCAGGTCGGTACCGGGGACCGCTCCCCCGGCGGCACGCAGGGCGTCCTGCACCCGCGACCCGGCCGGAAGCGTCCGCACCCCCGGCTCGCGCACCCGGCCCGCCACGTCCACCACCAGCCCGGGGCCGCCGGCAGCCGTCGGCACGGCGGGAGAGCCTGGTCGGGAGCCGGGTTGGGAACCGGATTGGGTACCGGACGGAGAACCCTGCTTGGACCCGGGGCTCGGCGGCGCGGTCCCCTCCGCGACGGGGACGGAAAGCGGCTCGGGCCGCCCCGACCAGAAGTGCTGGACGCCGTAGCCGAGGGCGAGGAGCAGCAGCACCGAGAGGCCGACCATGGCCCGTCGGTCCAGGTCCAGCCGCTCCTGGAGCGCCAGCGGCAGGGACAGGTTTCGCAACGACCGTGCCGGTCGTCCACCGCCCGACCGTGGCGGTACGGGCGCGCGCGGCTCGTCCGCACCGGGGAGCGGCTCGGAGTACGGCGCAGGATCGGTCGGGGGCCGCGCCGCGACGTAACACTGACGCTGTGACAACGACGGCGACGGCGACGGCGAGTCGATCGGCGGCGCGAACGACGGCGGAATCGGCTGTGCACCAGGAGAAGGCCGCTCCGGGGACATCTGCGCCGGGTACGGCTGCGGTCGGCAGGGCTGCGTGGGGAACAGCGACGAGGCGTACGGCTGCGAGCGGTGCGGTTGTGCGGCGTGCGGCTGCTGGGCGTACGGCTGCACTGCGAACAGTGCGTCCATGCGGCGGCGGACGAGGTCGGCATCGGTGTCCCGGCGAGCGCCGGTCAGTGCGGTTCTCATGCCGAGGACGCTAGACCGCGGCACCCACGTCCCAGCGGCCCGACTGACGACCTGTGGATAACCCTGCCACTGTGCAGAAACCCGTCACTCACACGGGTGAGACGACCACGGCCAGAAGCCCCGGGCCGACATGCGCCCCGATCACCGCGCCGACCTCGCCCACGTACATCTCCCGCAGCCCCGGGATCCGCTCCCGAAGCCGCTCCGCGAGCATCCGCGCGCCCTCCTCGGCGGCCAGGTGATGGACCGCCAGGTCCACCTCCGCGGCGCCGGCCTGCTGGATCGCGATCTCCTCCAGCCGGGCGATGGCCCGGCTGGAGGTGCGGACCTTCTCCAGCGGCTGGATCCGGCCGTCGGCCAGGTGCAGCAACGGCTTCACCGCGAGCGCGGATCCGAGCATGGCGCGCGCCGCGCCGATCCGTCCGCCCCGGCGCAGGTACTCCAGCGTGTCGACGTAGAAGAACGCGGTGGTGGCCCCGGCCCGCTTCTCGGCGGCCGCAACGACCTCGTCCAACGTACCGCCCGCCTGCGCGGCCCCGGCCGCCGCGAGCACGCAGTAGCCCTGGGCCATGCCGATCATGCGGGTGTCGACGACCCGTACCGGCAGCGGCGCGGCCTCGGCCGCCATCAGCGCGGCCGCGTAGGTGCCGGACAGTTCGGCGGAGAGGTGGAGCGAGACCACGGCGTCCGCGCCGCGCTCGGCGGCGGCCCGGTACGCGGCGGCGAAGGCCTCCGGATTGGGTCGGGAGGTGGTGATCTTGACTCGCCGCTGCAGCGCCTCGACCACCACCGCCGGGGTCGCCTCGACGCCCTCCGCGAGCACCTCGTCCCCGAGGACCACGCTCAGCGGCACCACGTCGACCCCGTGCCGGGCGATCACCTCGTCGGAGAGGTAGGCGGTGGAGTCGGTGACCAGGGCGACGGGCATGTCCGGGAGATTACCCCCACCCAAGAGGAAGGGACAGGGGAACAAAGCCCTGGTGACGCCCCGGACAACGACGGACAACAGAGGGCGGCGACGGACGACGACGGTCGGGGGCCGAAGGACGACGGCGGTCGCCGGCGGCCGTCAGCCGGCGCTGGCTCCGGGCCGGGGCTTGCGCAGCCGTTCGCCCAGCGCCCCGAGGGCGCCGGAGCGCTCGCGAGCCGGGTCCAGTCCGGCGACGTCCTCGGCCTGCGGCACCGCCCCGGCCGGGGCCCAGTGCCGCAGCGCGCCCGCCTCCGCCTCGCACTCCTCGCCGAGCCGCTGCAGGTCGTCGTCGGCGAACCGGTGCATCCGGTCCTGGGCGGCCCAGCGCAGCGAGGACGCCAGGTGCACGATCCGCTCGGCGCGCTCGCGCGCGACAGCGAGACGGGCCTCCACCCTGGTCAGATCCGGCTCGCGCTCCAGCAGCCGCAGCTCGCCGTCCAGTTCGTCCGCATGCCCGTCGAGCCTGGCCAGCAGCCGCAGCGACTCGACCAGCTGCGGGTCGTCCCCCGCGCCCGACTCCAGCACCCGGCGCGACGCTGCCAGCGCCGAGCGGACCTGGCCACGCAGCCCGGCGACCTTGCCGTGGGCACCGCCCCTGGTCAGCGAGCGGGCCTTGATGGCGACGTCCTCCGCCGCGCGGCGGGCCTGCGGCGCGGCCCGGGTCAGCGCGCGCTTGGTCTTGACGACCACCAGGCCGGTGAGCGCTGCGACTCCGCCCAGCAGCACGACCAGCAGGCCGAGCACGATGGCGATTGCCTCCACGGCAGGACTCCTCCGGGACGGGGACTGTCCCCCCACGGTAGACCCGTGGAGGGACGGTCAGGCCCGGTTCCGGGGCAGAGCAGGGGCTGGATCAGGGGAACCTCAGGGTCCTCCCCGGCCCCGGGCACCGCTCGGCGCCACCCGCGGCCCGCCCGAACCACCGACGAGCGCCCGCGGACGGGTGCCCGCGCCGGTCAGACGACGATGTTCACCAGCTTCGGCGCCCGGACGATCACCTTGCGGACCTCCGCGCCCGCGATCGCCGCGACCACCGCGGGGGCCGCCAGCGCCAGCGCCTCCAGCTCGTCCTCGGCGATCGCCGGCGGCACCTCCAGCCGGGCCTTGACCTTGCCCTTGACCTGCACGACACAGGTCACCGTGTCGTCGATCAGGTACGCCGGGTCGGCCTCGGGCAGCGACTGGTGCACCAGCGAGCCGGTGTGGCCCAGCCTGGACCACAGCTCCTCGGCGATGTGCGGGGCCAGCGGCGCGACCAGCAGCACCGCCTGCTCCGCCACGACCCGCGGCGTCGAACCCCGCTTGACCAGGAAGTTGTTCAGCTCCGTGGCCTTGGCGACGGCGGTGTTGAAGCGCAGTCCCGACAGGTCCTTGCGGATCCCGTCGATGGCCTTGTTCAGGGCGCGCAGCGTCGCCTCGTCCGGCTCCTCGTCGGTGACGACGACGGCGCCGGTCTCCTCGTCCACCACGGTGCGCCACAGCCGCTGCAGGAAGCGGAAGGAACCGACGACGGCGCGGGTGTCCCAGGGACGCGAGACGTCCAGCGGGCCCATCGCCATCTCGTACAGGCGCAGGGTGTCCACGCTGTACTCGTCGGTGACCTCCTCGGGGGCGACCACGTTCTTCAGCGACTTGCCGATCTTGCCGATCTCCCGGCTGACCTGCTGGCCCTCGTAGAACCAGGCGCCGTCGCGCTCCTCGACCTCGGCGGCCGGGACCGGGAAGCCGCGCTCATCGCGGTAGACCTGACCCTGGATCATGCCCTGGTTGAACAGCTTGTGGAACGGCTCCTTCGAGCTGACGTGGCCCAGGTCGAACAGCACCTTGTGCCAGAACCGCGAGTACAGCAGGTGCAGCACCGCGTGCTCGGCGCCGCCCACGTACAGGTCGGCGCCACCGGCCGGCTTCCCGGTCTCCGGGCCCATCCAGTAGGCCTCGTTGACCGGGTCGACGACCTCGGCGTCGTTGTCGGGGTCGACGTAGCGCAGCTCGTACCAGCAGGAGCCGGCCCAGTTGGGCATGGTGTTGGTCTCGCGGCGGTAGGTCCGGACGCCGTCGCCCAGGTCCAGCTCGACGGTGACCCAGTCCTCGCGCCGGGACAGCGGGGTCTCCGGCGAGGTGTCGGCGTCGTCCGGGTCGAAGGTGCGCGGCGAGTAGTCGTCGATCTCGGGCAGCTCGACCGGCAGCATCGAGGCGGGCAGCGGGTGCGCGACGCCGTCCTCGTCGTAGACGATCGGGAAGGGCTCGCCCCAGTAGCGCTGGCGGCTGAACAGCCAGTCGCGCAGCTTGAAGGTGACGGTGCCCTCGCCGATGCCGCGTGCGGTCAGCCACTCGGTGATGGCCTTCTTCGCGTCGACCACGCCCAGGCCGTCCAGCGAGACCTCGCCGTTGGCGGAGTTCACGATGGCCGCGTCGTAGGAGACGAAGGCGTCGTCCCAGTCGGCGGTGTCGGTGGCGCGGCCGTCGGCGGGCTGGACGACGCAGCGCATCGGCAGCCGGAAGGCCCGGGCGAACTCGAAGTCGCGGTGGTCGTGCGCCGGGACGGCCATGATCGCGCCGGTGCCGTAGCCCATCAGCACGTAGTCGGCGATGAACACCGGGACCTGCTCGCCGCTGACCGGGTTGACCGCGTAGACGCCGGTGAACACGCCGGTCTTGCTCTTGCCCTCGGTCTGCCGCTCGACCTCGGACTTGGACGCGGCCTGCTTGCGGTACGCGGCGACCGCCTCGGCCGGGGTGGCGTACCCGCCGGTCCACTCGGCGGGCAGGTCCGCGGACGGCCAGGCGGCCGGGACGACGCCGTCGACCAGGTCGTGCTCGGGCGCCAGCACCATGTAGGTCGCGCCGAACAGGGTGTCGGGCCGGGTGGTGAAGACGGTGATCGCGGCGCCGTCCACCGCGAAGTCGACCTTGGCGCCCTCGCTGCGGCCGATCCAGTTGCGCTGCTGCAGCTTGATCGCGTCCGGCCAGTCCAGCAGGTCCAGATCGTCGATCAGCCGGTCACCGTACGCGGTGATCCGCATCATCCACTGGCGCAGGTTGGACTTGAACACCGGGAAGTTGCCGCGCTCGGAGCGGCCGTCCGCGGTGACCTCCTCGTTGGCCAGCACGGTGCCCAGCCCGGGGCACCAGTTGACCGGGGCCATCTTGATGTAGGCCAGGCGGTAGTCGCTCAGCACCTCGCCCCGCTCGGACGGGCTCAGCGCGGACCAGGCCCTGCCGTCCGGGGTGGCCTGGTCACCGCGCTCGAACCGGGCCACCAGCTCGGTGATCGGACGGGCGGCCTCGGCCTCCGGGTCGTACCAGGAGTTGAAGATCTGCAGGAAGATCCACTGAGTCCACTTGTAGTACGACGGGTCGATCGTGGCGATCGAACGGCGCGAGTCATGGCCCAGACCCAGACTGCGCAGCTGCTCCCGGTACTTGGCGATGTTGGCCTCGGTCGACACCCGGGGGTGGGTGCCGGTCTGCACGGCGTACTGCTCCGCGGGCAGACCGAAGGCGTCGAAGCCCATCGTGTGCAGCACGTTGTGGCCGGTCATCCGCATGAAGCGGGCGTAGACGTCGGTGGCGATGAAGCCCAGCGGGTGCCCTACGTGCAGACCCGCCCCGGAGGGATACGGGAACATGTCCATGATGAAGGCGTGCGGGCGTCCCGCGACGTCGGAGCCGTCGGCCTGCGTCCCCGCCGGGTTGGGCGCGTCGAAGACGCGCTCACGCTCCCAGCGGTCCTGCCAGTCACTCTCGATCCGCGCCGCCAGCGCGGGGGTGTAGCGGTACGCCTCGGGCGCCTCGGGTGTGGTCTCGCTCATCGTTGTCAGACTCCATCAGGGGTTGCTCGCTGCCGACTGCTGCTCCGGGTCCCGGCCACCGACTCCCCCGACGACAGGTGTGGTCGACGGATGGATGTGCCGGAAAAACAGAAAGACCCCTCACATGAGGGGTCGCCACGCTGACTCCGGCTCGACGCCGGTACGTGTCAGCGCGGCCGGCTAAGAAGCAGGCGCACGGATCGCATGGGCACAGGATACCGCAGCGCCCCGCCCCGCCGCCCGCACGTTCCGCCCGGAGCGGAGGAGTCGCCCGACCGGCGGACCCGCTCCCCCGGGGGCCCGGGACGGTGGAACCGGAAGGCACCGGACGGCAGGTCCGGCAGGTCCGGCAGGTCCGGACGGCGGGGGGGGGGGGGGGGCGGCCCGCGGGGCCCCCCCCCCCCCCCCCCCCCCGGGGGGGGGGGGGGGGGGGCGCGGCGGGGGGGGGGGGGGGGGCCCCGGGGGGGGGGGCCCCCCCCCGCCGCCGTCGCCGCTCAGTGCGTCGGCAGGTAGGAGGTCAGGTAGCCCGCGGCGGGCGTGCCGACTCCGGTCACGTCGTTGTAGCCGACGGTCGCGTGCAGCGAGGAGTCGTGGCCCATGGTCCGCAGCGTGGTGCTCAGCCCGCCGGTGGCGTCGACGGCGTTCCGGTAGTCCACCCGGACCTGGGCCAGTTCGGTGCCGGCGCCCAACGGATGGTCGGTCACCTGGTGGTACGCCACCGTGCCGTAGCGCTGGTAGAGGGCGGGGTTGGCGAAGCCCAACGGCTTGCCGGAGGCTTGCTGGGCCAGTGCCTGGATGCCCGCGAACACCGGCGCGGCCAGGCTGGTGCCGCCGATCCGGTACTCGCCGTAGCGCACCGTGTTGTCCGGCCAGGTCTGGGTCTGGCCGACCAGGAAGCCGGTGCCGGAGTCGGCCACGGCGGCGACGTCGGGGACCACCCGGTGGTGCCCGCCGTAGATTCCGGCCAGCGCGGCCGGGACCACGTGCTGCTGGTAGTCCGGCTCGGCCGAGCGCCGACTGGTGCCACCGCCGCCGCCCGCGTCGAAGCCGCCCGGGAGCTGGCTCCAGCTGCGCCCGTTCATCGCCAGGAACGCCTTCGCCGTGCCCCAGCCGGTCTCGAACCGGTAGGTCCCGTCCGCGTCGGTGGCCAGCGAGGTGCCGCCGACCGCGGTCGCCCAGGGCAGTGCGGCCGGCGTCTCGACCTGCTTGGTCCCGGTCGCGGCCAGGTCGTCGCCGTGGTCGCCGCTGGAGAAGTAGAAGCCGATGCCCTCGGCCGCGCCGCCCATCAGCGCGTGGTTGTAGACGGCGTCGGTCGCGGAGTCGGTGTCGCCCTCCAGCGAGCTCCAGGAGTCGCTGACGATGTCCGCGAGGTGTCCGTCGACGATCCGGTTCAGGGCCCCCACCAGGTCGTCGTCACCGCAGGAGGCCGCCCCGACATAGACCAGGTTGGCGTCCGGCGCCATCGCGTGCGCGGCCTCGATGTCGAGCGTCTGCTCGCCGTACCAGCCGGAGGCGCCGCAGCCGTTCGGGAAGGCGGGGCTCGGGTCGACCACGTCCGTCCACTGGGCCGGGTCGACCCGGGTCAGCTGGCCCTTGCGGTAGGCGGCGTCACCGTGCGCGGCGGCGTAGCGGGTGACGTCCTGGCCCAGGGTCGGGGAGTCGTAGGCGTCCACGATCGCGATGGTGACCCCGGTGCCGGTCAGCCCGCCGGCCGTGGCGCCGTAGGCGCGGCGCAGTTGCGTCCCGGTGTACCCGGCCAGCGCGTACGGCTGGGTGTGTCCGTACGCGCGCGGGAGGGAGGTGGCCGGGCGCTGGCCGAAGGAGGAGGAGAAGGGGCCCGAGTTGACGTAGGCCGGGCCCGGCCCCGGCAGGATGTCGCGCCGGGCGCCGTGGCCGGCGGGGTCGTCGGCGGGCGCGGTGCGGTCGGGCACGGCGGCGGCGCCGACGGCGCGCAGGCCGTCGTGGTGGACCAGGTGCGGAGCGTTGTCCAGGCCGGTGACCGCGAGCACGTCGGCGGCGACCGAGGCCGGGACGGAGGCCCGCACGACGGGGGCGGAGTACACCCGGCCACCGCGGCGGTAGGCGTGCAGCTCGGTGCGGAAGGCGAGCCGGACCGCCCTGGCGTCACCGAGGACGGTCAGCTCGTGGGCGTCCTCGGTGGTCACCCGGAAGCCGGCCCCGGTCAGCCAGGCGCGGACGGCGGCACGCTGCCGTGCGGTGACCCCGAACCGCTGCTGCACCTGACCGGCGGTCAGGTACTGCCCGTAGGTGGAGGACCTGGGATCGGAGACCGCGTGCGCGAGCGCGGCCAGCCCGGCCCGGTCCCGGCCGGCGAGGTAGACGTGCGCGGTCACCGCGGCGCTGTCGGCGACCGGACCCCGGTCGGCGGCGGACCCCGCCCAGTCCGGCACGCCGCCGGGCAGCGTCACCCGGGTGGCCTGGGACTCGGCCCCGGCGGGGGCCCCGGCGACGAGGCCGGCCAACAGCAGCGGGATGGTCAGGAGCGCTGCCGCGCCCGCTCTGGAGCGTGACCGTGTAACACGCATGGGGTATCTCTCCTGGGACTGATGGGACCTCACTTATGTGAAGAATGCGCAGTCCTGGGGAGATGTCAGCAGGGGCTTGGGCCGATCGCCCGAGCCCGGAGCTGATTATTCATCAGTTCAGGTTATCGCCCTGGTGCGCGAACGGTAGGCCACACCACTCACTTCCGCACACGGTTTCGCGGGAATCGACGGAGTGTCACCGGGCGCGGCTAGCATCACGGTCAGATCACGATCCCGGGGGCCCTGCAGCACATCACCGTAGGACGAGTCGGAGGCCGCGACCATGACCGCCCGCACCAGGGGAGCCACGCGTCGACGTGGCCTTCCCCTCCCAGTGTTCCTGTTGACGGTCTGCGCAGCCGTGACCGTCGGCGCCACCTCGCTGCGCGCACTCACCGGCAGCGGCACGTCGAGCATGAGCGGAGCCCTGGCCGGGACGGCCGAGCGCCTGCTCGCCTTCCTGGACTACTTCGCCGGGGTGTTCACGCTGCTGTCGCTGACCGCCGCCGTGGTGTGCGGCCTGGCCGCCACCGACCGGCTGGTGCTGAGCCCGCGTCAGCGGGTCGCCATGCAGTCGGTGCACCGGGCCACCTCGGTCGCCGCGCTGGGCTTCCTGGTCACCCACATCACGGTCAAGGTGATGGAGCAGGACGCCAGTCCGCTCACCGTGCTGCTCCCGTTCGGCGGCGGCGCGACCTTCGCCGTCGGCCTGGGCACGGTGGCGGCCGACCTGCTGGTGCTGACGGCGGCCACGGGCGCGGTGCGCGGCCGGTTCGCCGGGAGCAAACGGCCCTGGCTGTGGCGGGTGCTGCACGCGGGTGCGTACGCCTGCTGGCCGATAGCCCTGGCGCACGGGCTGACCGCGGGCCGGGCGGCGGCGGTGTGGGTGCTGTGGAGCTACGGGCTGTGCGCGGCTGCGGTCGGGCTGGCCCTGCTGATCCGGGTCCTCGCCGCGGCGGGCCGGGGCGACGCACGGCGACGCATGACCCGGACCCTGCTGGCCTACGAGGCCGGCGACGCGCGGGGCACCGAGGCCGAGGCCCCGGCCACCACCCGCCGCGCGGAACCCGCGCGCGCCTCCCGGCGGACCCGGGCCGACGCGGCCGCCCCGGCGGACCCGATCCCCTACGCGGCCTTCGCCGACGCCGCGGACGCGGACAGCGCCCTGACGTCGACCGCCGTCGGGCTGAGCTTCACCGATGCCGACCTGGCGGCCGTCGGAGCGGCCCAGGCCGACCCCGGGGATCCCCGGTTCGACCCGCGCTTCGCCGGAACCGGTGCCCCGACGGGTGGTTACGCGCCTGCGGGCGGCGCAGCCGGAGACGCCCGATACAGCAGTGCAGGCTACGGCGGCGCGAACTACGGCGGCGACGGCTACGGCCCCGGGGCGCCGACGGCGCAGCAGGCGATGCCGCAGCCGTCGATGGCGCAGTATGCGATGCCGCAGGGCCCGATGCCCCAGCAGAGCCCCATGGCCCAGCCCACGATGCAGCAGCCCGCGATGCAGCAGCAGTCGATGCAGCCGAGCTCGGTGCCGCAGCAGTCGATGCAGCAGTACCCGTTCGCGCCGGAGCCGGGCGCGTCGTTCGGGTACGGGTACCCCGCCCCGTCACCGTGGGCCGGGGACGGGGAGGCGCGACAGCATCCCGCGCTGGCGGAGACGCCGCCGCACGGGTTCGCCGTGCCGGGGCTGACCGTGCCGGGGTTCGCCGTACCCGGCATGGCGATGCCCGGGTTCGCCGTGCCGGCGCAGGCCATGCCCGCACACATGCAGGCGCAGGCGATGCAGGCCCAGGCGCAGGCGCAGGCGATGCAGGGGCAGGCCGGGCCGGGGCAGGCGATGACCGGGGCCGAGGTGCCCGGCGGCCTGTTCGGGGCGCGGTACGCCGAGGCGGGCAACAGCGGATGGCGGGACGACAGCGCCGAGTGGGGTGCGTTGACCTGGGACACTCCCGCGAACGGCATCCCGGTCGCGCAGGCCGCGCCGGGCTGGGGCGGCGGCGGGTACGGCTGGTGACCGTCACCGAGGTGCTGCGGCTCGGCCCGGCACGCCTCACCGCGGGCCTCGAACAGCATGCCCGGCTCGATCTGACGGACCATCGCACCGCGCACGGCCCGCTCCCCTCCTTCGACCGTGCCGCCCTGCTCGACCTGGTCGACCGCATCGACCTGCGCGGTCGCGGCGGCGCGGCCTTCCCCTTCGCCCGCAAGGCCCGCGCCACCCTGGCCACCGCCGACCGCACCCGCGCGCCTCTGGTGATCGTCGTGAACGCCACCGAGGGCGAGCCGGCCAGCGCCAAGGACCGGATGCTGCTGGCCCGCGCCCCGCATCTGATCCTGGACGGCGCCTGCCTGGCCGCCGCCGCCTTCGGGGCCGAGGAGGTGATCGTCGGAGTGGGCGCGGGTGGCCCCGGCGAGACGTCCGTGCCCCGCGCGGTGGCCGAGCGGAGCGGCACCCTGCCGTGCCCGGTCCGCACGCTGTGCCTGCCCGAGCGCTTCGTCTCCGGCGAGTCGGGCGCACTGATCCGGGGTGTCTCCGGGCAGCCCGCCGTCCCGCCCGCGCGAAAGGCCAGGGCCAGCGACGGCGGACCGGCGGGGGTGCGCGGTCGGCCGACGCTGCTGTCCAACGCCGAGACCTTCGCCCAGCTGGCCGTGGCCGCACGGCTCGGCCCGGACGCCTTCGCCGTGGTCGGGACCCCGGCGGAGCCGGGCACCGTGCTGCTCACCGTCACCCTGCCCGCCCTGCCGCCGCTGGTCGTCGAGGTGCCCGCCGGCGCCCGGCTGGGCGTGGTGCTGGACGCCTGCGGCGTGGAACCCGGACAGGGTCTGCTGGTCGGCGGCTACCACGGGGCGTGGATCCGCCCCCAGGACGCCGCCCATGCGGCCCTCTCCCGGGCCGGGCTCGCAGCGGTCGGCGGCACTCTCGGCGCCGGCGCCGTGGTGTCGCTGCCCACCGACACCTGCCCGATCGGCGAGGTCGCCCGGGTCACGGCCTGGCTGGCCGCGGAGTCGACCGGCCAGTGCGGGCCCTGCCGGCTCGGCCTGCCGAACACCGCCGACGCCCTGGCGCAGCTCGCCCTGCGCGGCGGCGGCCCGTCGGCGCTGGACGAGGCACGGCGTACGGTCTCCGCGGTCCGGGGCCGCGGGGCGTGCGCCCACCCGGACGGTACGGCGCGCTTCGTGCTGTCCGCGCTGGCCGTCTTCGCGGACGACCTGGCCGCGCACGAGTCGGGGCGCGGCTGCGGCCGTCCGGTGCGGGGCCTGCTGCCGCTGCCCGGCGACACCGGCTCCGCGCTCCCGGCGCCGGACGCGTCGGCGGAGCTGTCGCTGGAGGTGGACTGGGCCCGGTGCGAGGGGCACGGGCTGTGCGCGGCGCTCGCCCCGGAGCTGATCGCCCTCGGCCCGCACGGCTACCCCGTGATCGGCACCACACCGGTGGCACCCTGGCTGGAGCACGGCGCGCGCCGTGCGGTGAGCCAGTGCCCGGCCCTGGCCCTCCGGTTCGGCAAGCCGGCCCGTTGACGCGGGCCGGCCGACGCGGCTCGGCCGCGGGTGGGCCGGTGCGGCCGGTCCTGGAGGACCAACGCCGAAGGGCCCGCCACCGTGACGGTGGCGGGCCCTTCAACCTCTGTGGAGCTACGGGGAATTGAACCCCGGACCTCTTGCATGCCATGCAAGCGCTCTACCAACTGAGCTACAGCCCCAGATCGTCGCGCTGCGGTGTTCCCCGCGGCGACATCCCCCACTCTACACGGTCCACGAGGCGGCTCACCAATCACTTGTCCCGCCCCCGACCTGCAAGGTCGAGGGCCGGACAGCCACCACAGGACGGTTCCGGATGCCAGTCGGCGCAGCCGTTACCGGGGCGGGACGGCCCGGCGGGTGCGGTGGGCGAAGACCGAGCCCAGCAGCATCACCGCGCCCACCGCCAGCGTGGTCGCCGCGAGGGCGTGGCCGGAGACCGAGGAGGGCGCGGGGTAGGACACCCCGCTCAGGAAGAGCGTGCCCAGCGCCGCGATACCGATGACGCTGCCCAGCTGGATCATTGTGACCAGGACCCCGCTCGCGTCGGCCGCGTCCACCGGGGCGACCCGGCCCAGGGCCCGGCCCATCAGCGGGCCGTAGGCGCAGCCGCCGATCAGGCCGAGCGGGAAGAGCAGTACCTCGACGCCCACACCCACCTGGCCGCCGTCGCGCAGCAGCAGCCCGACCGAGGCGTAGCCGGCCGCGCAGAGCACCAGGGCGACCGCGGGAAGCGCGAGGTGCAGCCGCTGCGGCAGGCGCTGCCAGTACATCCCGGAGATCCCGAAGCCCGCGGACATCGGCAGGAACACCAGCCCGGCGTGCAGCGGGTCCAGTCCGAGCCCGGCCTGGACGTGCATGGCCATCGCGAACATGTAGCCGCCGACGGCGCACATGGTCAGGAAGATCGAGGCACCCGCGGCCGCGAGACCCGGCGAGCGCAGCACCCGGCCGTGGATCAGCGGGCTGCCGCCACGGGCCGCGACCCGCCGCTCGACCACGACGAAGAGACCGAACAGCAGCACACTCCCGGCCAGCATCAGCCACCCCCACACCGGCCAGTGCTCTTCGTGGCCCAGCACCAGCGGCACCACCAGCAGGCCCATCGCGGCGGCGAGCACCACCAGCCCCGGCAGGTCGAGCCCCCGTTCCCGGTTGCCGGGGATCACCGGCAGCAGGGTGCGGCCCGCGGCCAGCAGCAGCAGTCCGATCGGCACGTTCACCAGGAACACCGGCCGCCAGGTCGACCCGAACAGGTCGGCCTGGACCAGCGCCCCGCCGACCACCTGTCCGATCGCACCCGCCCCGGCGATCACCGCGGTGTAGCCGCCCAGCGCCCGGAGCCGCGAGGCGCCCTGGAAGGTCCGCTGGATCAGGCTCATCACCTGCGGCACCATCAGTGCCGCGCCCACGCCCTGCAGCACCCGGAAGCCGATCAGCGTCCCGGCGTCGGGCGCGAGGCCGCAGGCCAGCGAGGCCACGGTGAAACCGGCCACGCCGAACTGGAACACCCGGCTGAACCCGATCCGCTCACCCAGCCGGGCGCCGGTGATCAGCAGCACCGCGTAGGCGATGGTGTAGCCGGCGATGACCAACTGCAGTGCCGCACCCGAGGTGTGCAGGTCGGTGCGGATCACCGGTGCGGCGACGTTCACGATGAAGACGTCCAGGACCGCCATGAACTGCCCGGTGAGTACCAGGCCCAGCAGCAGCCCCGGCCGGGCCGGTCCGGACGGCGGCGCCGCACCGGGGGTTTCCCGGCTGCCTCTCGCGCCGTCAACTGTGGTGTCGGAAACGGTGGTTACGGTTGCTTTCAGGTTCTCCGCCGTGGTCATGGGTCCATCCTGGCCCGCCGCGGATACAGGTAGTTAGAGCCTGCTGATGCTGGTACCGGCAGTACCTGTCACCGGCCCGCGGGATGCGGCACGATAGCCGGATGAGTGTGACGGACCTGCCCATGACGGCTGCCACGATCGCGGCGGCCGCCACGATCACCGCCGTGCCCGCCCCGGTCGCGGCCCCGGCCTCGCGACGTGCCACCGCACCGCGCCGCACCGAACTCGCCGCCTTCCTCAAGGCCCGACGCGCCCGGGTCACCCCGGAGGACGTCGGCATGCCGCCGGGCCTGCGCCGCCGCACCCCTGGGCTGCGCCGCGAGGAGGTGGCGCAGCTCGCCGGTGTCGGTGTCACCTGGTACACCTGGCTGGAGCAGGGGCGTCCCATCAACGCCAGCGAGCAGGTCCTCGCCGCCATCGCCGGGACGCTGAAGCTGGACGCCGCCGAGTGCGCCCACCTCTACCACCTGGCCGGACTTCAACCGGCCCCGGCGGAGCCCGAATCCTGCCCGCTGTCGCCGGACATGCAGACCATCCTGGACGCGCTCTCGCCGCTGCCGGCCGCGATCAGCAACGCCCGCTACGACATCGTCCGCTGGAACAGCGCCTACGACGCGCTGTTCCCCGGCCTGACGCGCTCGGAACCCGCCCGGCGCAACAGCCTGTGGTGCACGGCCACCGTCCCGTCCTGCTGCAACGCCTTCCTGAACCGCGCCGAGGAGCTGCCGCGGATGGTCGCGGTGCTGCGCTCCGGCTACGGGAAGCACGTCGGAGAGCCGTACTGGGAGGACTTCATCCGCGGCCTGATCGACGCCAGCCCGGAGTTCGCCCGGCTGTGGGCACGGCAGGACGTGGCGGCCCACTCCACCCGGTACAAGGTGTACCGGCACGCGGCGGTCGGCGAGGTGCGGATGTCCGTGACCAATCTGACCGTCTTCGGAATACCCGAGGCCCGGCTGGTGGTCTACACCCCGGCCGACCAGGAGAGCACCGACCGCATCGGGTGGCTGCTGGCCAACCCCGGCCTCTCGCCGGTCGACCACACCCACTGAGCGGCCCGGCCGGGCCGCCGGAAAGCGCGCGGGCCGCCTCCGGTGAACTGGAGACGGCCCGAACTTCTGTGGAGCTACGGGGAATTGAACCCCGGACCTCTTGCATGCCATGCAAGCGCTCTACCAACTGAGCTACAGCCCCGCGTATTGAAATGTACAGCTTGAGATGTACTGCCTGAGATTTCCTGCGTGGAGCTACGGGGAATTGAACCCCGGACCTCTTGCATGCCATGCAAGCGCTCTACCAACTGAGCTACAGCCCCGCTGCCCTGCACACGGCGATGTTGTGCGGACGAGAGAACATTAGCGGCTGGGGGGCCGAACTGCGAAATCCGGCCCCGGCCTCAGGTGTCGTCGCCGATGACCGGCTCGGGCAGGGTGCCCGCGTTGTGCTCCTGCAGCCGCCAGCCGCGGGCGCCCTCGCCCAGCACCGACCAGCAGCAGTTGGACAGCCCGCCCAGCGCCTCCCAGTGCAGCGGGTCGAGGCCGAGCATCCGGCCGATGGCCATCCGGATCGTGCCGCCGTGGCTGACCACCACCAGGGTGCCGCGCTCCGGCAGGTTCTTCACCGCGTCCAGGACCACCGGTACCGCCCGGTCGGCGACCTCGGTGCCGAGCTCGCCGCCGCCCCTGCGGACCGGCTCGCCGAGCTTCCAGGCCCGGTACTCCGCGCCGTGCAGCTCCTGGATCTCGGCGTTGGTCAGCCCCTGCCAGGTCCCCGCGTAGGTCTCCCGGAGGCCGGCGTCGTGGGCGACCGCGAGGCCGGTCACCGCGGCCAGCTCGGCGGCGGTGGCCGAGGCACGGCTCAGGTCCGAGGAGACCACCGCGTCCGGGCTGAGCGCGGCCAGCAGCCGGGCGGCGCGGCGCGCCTGGGCGACACCGGTCTCCGTCAGCGGGATGTCGGTGCTGCCCTGGAAGCGGTTCTCCAGGTTCCAGGAGGTCTGGCCGTGCCGCCAGAAGACGACGCGCCGTCCGCGCGCCATGCCGTTCAGCGCAGACTCCGATCAGCCTCGGCCTGCAGAACGGCCTCCACGTGGTCGAACTCGTTGGGCTCGCGCACGAACTGCTCGTCCTCGGGACGGTTGCGGCTGGCCACCGCGTCCTCGGGGAGGGCGATCTCCGGGCAGTCCTTCCACAGCCGCTCCAGGCCGTAGTAGGAGCGCTCCTCGGAGTGCTGGACGTGCACCACGATGTCCAGGAAGTCGAGCAGGATCCAGCGGCCCTCGCGCTCGCCCTCGCGGCGCACCGGCTTGGTCTGGTGCTGCGCGGAGAGCTGCTCCTCGATGGCGTCGGCGATGGCCTTGACCTGGCGGTCGTTGGGCGCGGAGGCGATGACGAAGGCGTCAGTGATCGCGAGGACCTCACTGACGTCAAAAGCAATGATGTTGTGGGCAAGCTTGTCTGCCGCCGCCTGGGCGGCGGTGGTGACGAGTTCTACAGCCCGGTCAGTCGCGGTCACAGGATGCTTTCGGTTCGGGGACTCGGATACCCTCCAGGATCTCATGGACGGCCGACAGCCCGCTCCGGCCTTTCCTTCGCCGGGAGCGGGCTGCCGCCCGGAGCGGTCTGCCGGAGGGCCGTCCGGCTACCGGCCGGCCGCTGTCAGCCCTTGTAGTCCTGGCCGAGGACCACCAGTAGGTCCGCGTCCTGGCTGGTGGTGACCTTCCTCACCACGGAGGCCGGCAGCCCCAGTGCGGAGGCCAGGGTCCTGGCGTCGGCCGCGCGGGCGTCGTCGGTGTAGCTGATCGTCGTCGTGGCCTGGGTGGACGCCGCCTTGGCGGTGCCCGGGACCAGGGTGAAGCCGCCGTTGATCACGGCCGCGTCGGCGAGGTTGACCTTGTTGGAACTGCCGGAGGCGTCCTGCACGGCGACCCGGGCGACGGTGGGACCGCCACCGTTCGCGCTCACCGAACCGCCGAGCAGCTGCTTGACCATGGTGCTCGCGGTGGCCGGCAGGCCGCCGTCCGCCTTCACCGGCAGGGTCCGGGTGTCCGCGTGGCCACTGTGCGCGTCCTTGGACATGGTCGCCAGCAGCGCACCCAGGGTCGCGTCGGGCAGCGACGGGTCCGGCACCGCGCCCATGCTGGTGATGTCGGCGGCGGCGCTGGTCGGATCCTGCGGCATCGCCTGGACCAGCGCCGACAGCACCTGGCCGAAGCGGGAGAGCTGCGCGCCGGTGCTCTCGCCCTTGGCCTGGTAGGTGGCGTAGGCGATGGCCGCCGTGCCGTTCAGCGTGCCCTGTCCGGCGGTGACCAGGTCCTTGCCGTTCTGGCTGATGGTGGTGTCGGCGTTGAGGGTGATCCCGTTGAGGTGGTCCACCAGCAACTGCAGGAACGGGGTGTAGAGCGCCCAGGTCGCCGACACCTGGGAGCCCAGCAGCGTGTTGAGCCCGGTCCTGGTGGCCGCGTTGCCCTGCGCGTCCACCGAGGAGGACAGCGCCACGCTCGGGCCGCCGCCGTCGGTGGGGACGCCCAGAGTGCCCGGGAGCAGCACCACGCTGGCCTTGCCGGCGCCCGGGTCGGAGACCAGCAGCGCGGTGGTGACGTTCTTGTTCAGGTCGTGCAGGTGCACCGCGATCACGGTGCGCTGGGTCGAGGCGGCGACCGTGCCCGGTGAGGAGGCGAACAGCTTGCCGGTGGCCCACAGGTATCCGGCCCCGGCGACCGCGACCACAGCCAGCGCGACCAGCACCGCCAGCCCCCGGCTGCGCAGCTGGCGGCGGCGCTCGTCGCGCCGCTCGCCCCGGGTCTCGCTGAACTTCAGCCAGTCGATGACGTCGGCGGACTCCTCCTCGTCGTCGACGAAGCCGAACTCGTCCTGGTTGTAGCCGACCTTCTCCGAGGGCAGCGCGGCGGCGCCGGGCGCGGTGCGCTTCGGCGCGGGCTGCGGCGGGACGTACGCCCGGGGCTCGGCGGCCGGCGCGGAGGTCTCCCGCGCCGGCGCCTGCTGGGCGGGAGCCTGGTGGGCCGGAGCCTCGTGGACGGGGGCGTCGTACGACGGCGCCGTCGCGTAGCCGGAGGCCTGGTACCCGGACGGCTGGTAGGCCGTCGGCTGGTACTGCTGCTCCTGGTAGCCCGGGTACTGCTGCGCCGGCGGGTACTCCTGTGCCCCCTGGTACTGCTGCGTCTCCTGGTACTGCTGCTGCCCGGTCCGGTACTGCTGGGTCCCCGGGGGCTGCGAGTGCTGCGGGTACTCCGGGTAGTCCTGGTAACCCGGCGCGGCTGGCTGCTGGTACCCGTAGCCGGGCTCCTGGTACTGCTGCACCGGGCGGCCGTACTCGTCATAGAGCGGCGCGGGGTACTGGCCCGTGTCGTACCCCTGCTGGTACTGCTGCTCGTAGCCGTACTGCGACGGGACGCCGCCGTACGGGGCCGCGTAGTCCCCCTGCTGCGGCTCCTCCGGCCACGCCTCTCCCCCCGGTCCCCTGCGGTCTGCGGTTCCGGTCACGCCGCCCCTGTCCCTATGCCTTGGTAAAGCCTGCGCTTGTCGATGTAGCGCACGACGCCGTCCGGTACCAGGTACCAGACCGGTTCACCCCGGGAGACCCGCAGCCGGCAGTCGGTGGAGGAGATGGCCAGCGCGGGCACCTCGACCAGGGACACGCCGCCCTCGGGCAGTCCGGGATCCGTCAAAGTGTGCCCCGGACGGGTCACTCCGATGAAGTGCGCGAGGTCAAAGAGCTCTTCGGCGTCACGCCAGGAGAAGATCTGGCCGAGGGCGTCCGCCCCGGTGATGAAGAACAGGTCCGCGTCGGCGTGCAGCACGCGCAGGTCCCGCAGCGTGTCGGTGGTGTACGTCGGCCCCTTGCGGTCGACGTCGATGCGGCTCACCGAGAACTGCGGGTTGGACGCGGTGGCGATGACCGTCATCAGGTAGCGGTCCTCGGCAGGCGACACCGGCCGACCGCCCTTCTGCCAGGGCTCCCCGGTCGGCACGAAGACCACCTCGTCGAGGTGGAACTGACTCGCGACCTCGCTCGCGGCGACCAGATGCCCGTGATGGATCGGGTCGAAGGTGCCGCCCATCACGCCGAGGCGCTTCTTCACCGGCCCGCGATCGGGCTCAGCCTGCTCTCCCATGGGCAGTCACTGTACGTGATCCGGATGGCGTTCGAAGGTCCCGGCCGGAGGCTGACGGGGCTGGGCGGCCGGGAGTGGCGTGGTTCCGGCGGGCTCGCCGCGAACGCTCTAGCGGTCCTTGTTGAAGCGGGTGGCCAGGAACAGCAGCAGCAGCAGGACCGCGAGCGCGCCGCCGCCGGTGAGCAGCGGGTTCAGGCTGTCGTGGTTGGAGTTGTCGTCGGCGAGCATGGCGAGCGCGGGGACGGCGGCGTGGAGGCTCATCGGTGGCGGGACCTTCTGACTCGGAGGCGTGTGGGGGCCTGCTTGATCGGGCTCATGCTACGGGCACGGCACGGGCAACCGCTCGTCGGCTCCACGCGTCTGACATGTCGTGTGCTCCAGCAGGGGCCGCACCGCTCATTGCTTGTAGCCGCGCAGCAGGATGAAGGCCAGGAGGACGACGCCCACGACCGAGGCGATGACGATGATCCGCAGGAACATCCCCGGGCCGCTGCCGTCCGAGATGGCGGCCAGCTGCTGCAGGGCGGTGGTGGTGCGCATGGGAACAGGACTCCTCGGGGAACGAGTCGGACACCCTCAGGTTAGTCCTGACACACGCGGCGGTTGTCGGCGGGATCGCGGGTCCGCTGACGGGGTCTCGGCGTACTGTGGCGCCGAGGGGACGAGCGGCGGCTCTCCGACGTTGTAGAGCGTGGGAGGGCCGGATACAGCAGGGGCGCCACCCAGCAGGAGAGTCAGACAGCAGGACGGCGGGGGACCGGTCGGCGAGGCCGGGGGCTCCGCTGTCGACCGGGAGGAAGCAGTAGAGATGACCGAACCCACTGACGGCAGCGTGCCGAGCCGCAACCGCAAGCGTTTCCCCGGAATCTCCACCCGCGCCTGGGAGCACCCCGCCGACCGCTCCGCGCTGGTCGCGCTGCGCAAGCTGAGCGGCTTCGACGAGATCCTCAAGAAGCTCGGCGGCATGGTCTCCGAGCGCTCGGTGCGGCTGATGTTCCTGGCCTCGGCGGTCCGCGCCTCCGAGCGCCAGTTCCCGCACCTGAACGACATGGTGCGGGACGCGGCCTACATCCTGGACCTGGAGAAGATCCCGCCGCTCTACGTCACCCAGGACCCGGTCCCGAACGCCATGTGCATCGGCATGGACGCTCCGGTGATCGTGGTCACCACCTCCCTGGTCGAGCTGCTCGACGAGGAGGAGATGCGCGCGGTCATCGGCCACGAGGTCGCCCACGCGATGTCCGGCCACGCCGTCTACCGGACGATGCTGCTGATCCTCACCAACATCGCCACGAAGATCGCCTGGGTGCCGCTGGGCAACATCGCCATCCTGGCGCTGATCACCGCGCTCAAGGAGTGGTTCCGCAAGTCGGAGATCTCCTGCGACCGGGCCGGGCTGCTGGTGGGTCAGGACCTGCAGGCGTCGATGCGCGGCCTGATGAAGCTGGCCGGCGGCCACCACCTGCACGAGATGAACACCGACGCCTTCCTGGAGCAGGCGGAGGAGTACGACCGGGCCGGCGACCTGCGGGACGGGGTGATAAAGCTGCTGCAGCTGCTGCCGCAGACCCACCCGTTCGTGGCGGTGCGGGTGCAGAAGCTGAAGAAGTGGGGCGAGAGCGAGGAGTTCCGCCAGATCATGTCCGGCTCCTACCCGCGCCGCGAGCAGGACGGCGACGCCTCGGTCGGCGACCAGTTCAAGGCGGCGGCGGACTCCTACGCCCAGTCCTTCAAGGAGACCAAGGACCCGCTGATGGGCCTGATCCGGGACGTGGCCGGCGGCGCCGGCGACCTCGGCGGCAAGCTGCGCGACGTCTTCGCCGGGCGCGGCTCGGAGTCCGGCGGCAGCAGTGCGGCCGGCAACGGCTCGGGTGGCGACTCGGAGCCCCCGGCCGACGCCGCACCGGGCCGGAGCTGACCGGGCTGACGCCCGTTCAGGCACGGTGACCCGACGGGGTCGGCGCACTGACCTGTCAGAGCGTCGACCCCGTCAGCACGCCGCACACCGACCAGGCGGGGCGGCTGCGGTCGAACGGGTCGACGGTCGGCCCGGGCGCGGAGGTCGGGGTCGGTACCGCCTTGGCCGCACCGGTCGCGCCCGCCGCCGTGGAACCCCCCGCGGTCGAGGCCGTCGCCGGGTGCGGAAACAGCGGCTGCAGGTAGGCCGAGGTGGCGCTGTCGCAGGACATCGGCCCGGCCTGGGTGACCGAGTCGGACAGCTCCAGCTGACCGGAGAGCAGGTCGTCGGCGGTGATCAGGTAGTGGATCTCACGCCGCACCGCGAAGAGCACGGTGGGCTCGGCCACCGAGGCGACCGGGACCGTCCCCTTCGGCGGGACCGGGTTCAGCGCGTAGACGAAGGTGTGGTCACTGACGACCTCCAGGGTGGCCGGGTCCAGCTCCCGGTAGCTGATCGAGCCGAGCGACCTGACCTCGTTCACCGCCAGCCGCACCAGCTGCGGGTCGAAGCGGACCATCCAGCCGGTCGCCTCGTGCCGCCGGTCGTTCCTGGGGTGGGCGATGCTGGAGTCGAACTGGCCGTACTGGCCGGGGGCCAGCAGCGCGCGGACCGAGTCCGTCCGTCCGCCGGTGAGCACCTGCGGATCCAGCGACGAGGCCACCAGGTACTGCCGGACCAGGTTCAGCGCGTTGACCACCTGACCGAGGGCGAAGTGCGTGGTGTGGTTCGCCTCGGGCAGCCCGAGCCCGTGGTCGCCGACCGGGTAGTCCTGCAGCGGAATGCCCGCGAACGGGCCCGGCGAAACGGCCGCCGAGGGCGTCGCGGACGCCGAGGGGGAGGCGGAGCCGGACGGCGTGGCGGTCGCACCGGAGGCCGCGGTGGCCGTCGCGCCGGCCGTCGCCGTGGCACCTGCCGTGGCCGTGGCCGTCGGTGTGGCCGTCGGGGCGCTGAACGCGGCAACCGTGGGGATGCCGCCCGGGCCGGGCTGCAGCGGCACGATGGTCATGCTGAGCTCCGCCGCGGTACCGCCGGCGGTCGGATAGGGATGCCTGGTGCCCAGGTAGACGGCGGCGGCGAAGGCCAGCGACACCAGCAGCATCAGCACCACCGCCTGACGGGGCAGCCCGACCCGCATCCCGCGCCGCCTGACCGGCCGGGTACCCGCCGAGGCGCGCTCCCGCGCCGACAGCTCCTGGATCCGCGCAGCCCGGACGAACGACTCGTCGAACACGACGGATCGAAACTCGTCCTCGCCCCCGGATCCGCCCTCGGGCGTGCCTTCCGGAGGCTCTGCCCGGCCACCCATGCCCCCAGGGTATGTCGCCCGTGAGCCCAGTGACGGGTCCCCAGGGGGCAACTTCTGTCCGGGATTTGACGTTGTGCGGCAGTCGTGCCAGGGCGGGCCGGGAAAGCTATGACATAGCGGACATAACCCCCAACCTTGGCCCCAGCATGAGATGTTGGTCACTGAACAGGTGCGCCGTCGGGATCCCAGCCCCCACCCGTGCCGCACCGGCCGTGCCCCAACTGCTCAGTGCGAGGCGCCCGCTGTGGCCGGCGCGGTGACCGTGCTGCCGCTGCTGCCGGTCACCGGGCGCTGCACGGGCTGCTGCCCCTCCCCCGAGCCCCGGTACACCGCCGCCGCGGCGACCAGCACCGCGAGCATGCCGATCACCACCAGCATCATCCGGGCGACGACCCGCTGCCAGCGCCCCGGAGCCGCCTGGTACCGACCCCGCCGCCGGGAACCGTAGGGATCACCGGCGCCGTCGGCCGGCGCCCCGCCGGGTTCGTCGCGGTCGGAGCGGTAGTGCAGTTCGCGCGACACCCCGCCGGGGCCGCCGCGGCGGCGTCCGCCCGCGCGCAGCGCCCGGAGCCGCTCCTCGGCGGAGGGCTCGTGCACCAGGGCGGCGAGCACGAACGCCTCGTCGAGGATCAGACCGGTGAAGGCATCGTCATCGGACTCGCCGCCACCGAAGTCACCGGTGCTGGAGTCGAAGCCATCGGGATTCACGGAGGCCCCCAGGTCGTCTCACTGCAGAGTCAGCGTCCACCGGCAGATGCGCCATCCGACCGCCGGCGGGGCTTCTAAGCAGCCTAGCGCCGGGCCAGCCGCTTGTCTGTGCCTTGCCGCCGAGCGGGTGCCACCGGCTGATCGGGTGCCCGGCAGGCCGGACACCCGCCTGACCGATCGCAGCGCCGGGTCAGCCCCGGACGTGTCCGTCTCCGGTGACGATGTACTTGGTGCTGGTCAGTTCGGGCAGGCCCATCGGGCCGCGGGCGTGCAGCTT